>JAHWHN010000016.1 GCA_019323235.1 Candidatus Woesearchaeota archaeon
AAGAATTGATTTTATTTCTTTCATGCTTTTAGAATTTAAATAAGTTAGCTCTAAAATTTTAAACACCCCACATTGGATTTTGCTCTCTTTTGATATTAGCTATTTCTTTCATTAATTCTAGATCATCTTTAGTAATTAGATGTTTTAAATTCTTTAATTTTACAAAGTCTTGTTCTGGCATTGATGAATATAAAATATCATTTTCACTTGCTTGTCTTCCAATTGTTAAACCATCAATAGAACAAGCACAATCCTTTCCTTTCAATACTTCAGATACATTCTTTTGTTCTACTTGTAAACCTTTTACTTTTCCAACTTCCTTCCCTGTTTTAGTCATTACGGTTATTCCAGTTCTTAATTTTCCATCTATTACTAAAACTCCAGCAATTGCTGGATTTGATTGTCTAAATACATATCCATTTAGAATCTCAAATTTACATGGCATAACTAAAGATTCTAATTCTCTTTTCTCTTCAGCCTTTCTTAATTCATCTTGCCATTTCTCATATTCATCTAAAATTTGATAAATAATATTAGAATTGATTACTTTAACTTTTTCAGTTGATTTTTCACCATCAACATTAAATGCTAGAACTACTGCTTTAGAAGAATCTTTATCATAATTTGATTCAGCATCAATTAAATCTTTTCTGCTTATAGCTCCCAAAGTAGCTTTTCTAATTGGAATGTTTCTATCTTTTAATAATGAAGTTAAAGCTTCTAAGCTACCTAAAGTATCTGCTTTAATTATAATTCCAATTTTACCTTCATCTTCAATTAAAACTTCATTAATTTGATCTTGAACATCAATCTCACAAAGATTATTCTCTCCACCTCTACAAGATACAATTGGCATACCTGCAATTACTTCATCAATATTTGGGGCAAAGATTCTAACTCCTGTTGCTGCATGTACTTCTTTAATAGATTGATATTTTGCTCTTTTTTCCATCATTTCTTGATGTGGAGCTGGTTCAAATAAACCTCTGATTTTTGTAGAAATTGGACCATTTATTCCACCAATAATTATTTGGTCTCCAGCCCTTAACATACCATCATAAATAATAACATCTAAAACTTTTCCTATTCCTTTCTGTTCTTTAACCTCTAAAATAGTACCTTTTGCATCACCATTATTATCAATTTCTAAATTCTTCTCTAAATATTTTTGAACAAGTCCTATCATTACCATTAATGATTCAGGCAAACCTTCTTGAGTTATTGCTGAAACTGGAACTATAGCTACTTGTTGAGTATAATCTTGAACTCTATCAAATCTATCAGCATTGATTCCAAATTTTTCATGAATCTGACCTACAAGTTCATATAATTTTGTTTCAAGTAAATTAATTACTTCATGATTTTGAGAATTAATATTTTGTAAAATAAAATCTGAATTTTTTTTCCAACCTCTTAATAAGTCAATTTTATTTGCACAAATGATAAAAGGAGTCTTTTCCGCTTTTAAAATTTCAATAGCTTCAATTGTTTGAGGCTTAAAACCTTCAGTAATATCAACTACAACTATTGCAATGTCTGCTAAGCTACCTCCTCTTTTCCTTAAAGTTGAGAAAGCAGCGTGACCAGGAGTATCAATAAACAATAATCCAGGAATTTTAAGCTTTTCTTTGATTAGTTTCCCACAAACTCTATTTATTGTTTCAGAAGGAACAATCGATGCCCCAATTGCTTGAGTAATTTTACCTGCTTCTCCTTCAGTAACAGTTGTTTGTCTAATAGCATCTAAGAAAGAAGTTTTCCCATGGTCTACATGACCTACAATAGTTACAATAGGTTTTCTAATCATATTATAAAGAAAAAGGGGGTATTTTAAAAATCTAGCGGTTTTTTAAGAAAAATTAATCATTTCTGAAAATTATGTAATATTCATCTTGATGAACTTGAGTACCACCTTGTATTATGTCATACATTTTTTTCTTTAATTCTTCACATTCATCTGCTTTTGGATATACTTCACAAGGGAATTCATCTGAATAAATAAAATAATCTACTTTTTCATAATTCTCTTTGAAAATTTCATAACCTTCAAATGCATTAAAGTATATTGGAATAAATTTATTGTCAGAATAAGCAGAAAATAAAGGATGTGTTGTCATAATTGTTAAATTATTTGAATGTTCTAAGAACTTTAAAGTATATAATTCATCAACTTCTTTTTCGTAATCCATTTCATAATCAAAATTATGTTGAAAATAAATGAAGTTTGTCATTAATAATAAGATTAGTAAAAAATAACCAACACCTCTCTTTAATTTAGATAATAAATTTGTTAGTCCATAAACACTAATTAAAACAATAAATGGCATAAATAAATTGAAAAATCTTATTTGTTTATTAGTAATTAAATTAAAGTATAAAAATGGAAATAAAAATATTAACAAAATTAAATAATTCTTTTTCTTAATACAATAATAAATTCCAAATAGTGAAAAAACAAAGATCCAGGATTGTTTTATTAATTCTAGAAAGTAGTAATACCATTGTTGAGAAAAATAAGAATTGCCTTGGTGCCATAAAGCATCTAAAAATGGTCTTAAAAAACCAAAACCTAAGGAATAATTAATTATGAAGTATGGACTTACAGTAATGATATAAAATAGTGATAAAGAACTTAATAATAATATATTATCATAATTTATTTTGTTTCTGAATAACAAATAAATCATCAACATCAAGAAAAACATTCCCACAGGGAATTTTGTAATTGTACCAAAACCCAATAATATTACACATAAATAATATCTTTTATTCAAAAAGAAGTATAAAGCAGATGTTACAAAGAAACTTGCCATTATTCCAGACATAATTTTAGTTGAGAATACAAAATATATTGGAAGTGTACTTAATAAAATTGTAGATAATAATGAAATTGGTTCATCAAAGAATTCTCTACAGATTTTATAAAAAAAGTAAAGATTTCCTAATGAAAATAATAATATCAATAATCTTCCAAAAAATACTACATCTAATTTTAGTTTCCAAATAATCCCTAATAATAAAGGTAATAAACTTGGACGTAAAGATTCATATAGTCCTGAATATCCACTTGATAAAATATATTTCCCAGTACCTATAAACGCAGACTCATCCCACCTTATAAAAGGAGTTTTTATTATTAAATATAGCTGAATTAATAGATATAAAGCAAAATAAACATAAATTGACTTATCCTTGAACTTCATTATCAAATAAAATATTCACTGGTATATAAAAATATACCCCTAAATCCATCACTTTTTGAACGAAAAAGTTTATAAAAAAACATTCAATTCTAAAGCTAATGTTTAAGTATTTTAAAGAACCAATTAGGAACCAATTACGATATATGGTTAACCCTGAAAAAGCTTTCAGTAGAATTGACAAAGAATCATTAGAAGATATTGTTGGAGACTATTTCAAATTGTTAGTTTTCTTCGGTTTTATTGCAGCTATTGTTGTATATGGATATACTTTAGCTAGTTCTTTATATTTAGATTTAGTACATGGTGCTAATATTAATTATATTAACTTAATGAACTATTATTCTGGAAGAGCATCCGCTGTATTCTTCTTTTATTTATTCTTTGGATCTTTTTTCATATTTTTTATAAGTTTGTTTTTTAGCAAATTCTTCAATAAAATGAAGTTTACACACTTTCTTAAAATGTTTTTAAGAAGTACAGGGCCAATCCTTTTATTATCTTGGATACCTGGTTTACTTGCAGGAAGTGTTGCTTGGAGTCTACTACTATTAATTATCGGAGGAAAGATTAAAAACAAAGTTCATAAAATAGATTCTAAATCTATTAATCAAAGAGATTAAAATGGCTTATTTTGAAGATGATAGGAAAGGGAGAAAAACTATTATCATCGCGATTTTTATATTCTCATTAATTCTTTATTTTACTGGAGTGATGAGTGGTTTGTATGCTAATAAAATAATTAAAGAAGAAACTGAAGATACAATTAATACTCTAACTACAGAAACAAAAAATAATATCCAACAAATTGATGGTAAGATTGATTCTTTATATTTAGACATTGATGAAAAAACTTTAGATAATTCCTTCCATTATATTTTAACAGAAGAAGAAAGATGTAATTATTATGAAAAGAACATCGCAGATTTAACTCAAGAAATTAAGAAATATTGGAAAATTCTTCCATATAGAATTGAAGAATATGAAAAAAATAATCAACTAAGTGAAGAGTATAATAATACAAAAAAAGAATATATGTTGTTATCTTTAAAATTATGGATGAACACTAAAAGAAATAAGAATGAATGTGACAATAACATTATAGATGGCCTATACTTTTATTCTTCAGATTGTGATAATTGTATTGAACAAGGCCAAAATTTAGATTATTTAAATGAACTAATTTACAAACAAAATAAAACTCCAGTTATTTTCACAATTGATTATAATTTAGACGTTGAGATTTTAGAAACAATAAAAGAATATTATGAAATAAACTCAACACCAACAATAATGGTAAATAATCTAATTTTTAGAGATGAAATTATTTCATCAGAAGAAATTATTGAAGAATTAATAAGAAATGGAAGTCTGACTAATAATACTTTTTTAGAAGAGGAAGTTCAAAATGAATAATTTCATCAAAATATCATCAATTGTTTTAATATTTATGATTATTTCAAGTACTTCATTAATGTTATTTTATATATATGACACAAATCAGAATTCATATTTAAAAGAAAAAGCAGGTAATGGAGATTACAAATTTTTATTAAATTACTATGCTGGGAATAATCCCTCAAATTACGATAAAAATGATTTTGTAGGAAATCAAAATACAAGTATTACAATAATTGGAATTTTAAACCCTGCTTCTGAATCATCTGTTGAGTTTATGGAAGAATTTTATCCATTTTTAGAAAAAGAATACATTAATACAGGCCAAGTTAAATTTTCATATAGAAATTATATTACTCAAAAAGATATTGAAATTAAAAATAATTACTATAAATATGCAACACTAATTGAATGTGCTAAAGAACAAAATAATAGTTTTGAAATAGTTAAAGACATTTATAGTTCAATTAATGAAGAAAAGATTAAAATATCAAAAGAAAGTAATATTAACTTAACAACTTTAAATAATTGTACTCAAAATAAAGAATTTGAGGTAATTAACCAAGATGCTCTAAATGTAAGAAAATTTGGAATTATTGGTATTAATCCTTGTATCCTTATTGGAATTGAAGGAACTAATAATCAACTTATGTGTGGAATTCCTTCACAACAAAAAATTAATAAAACAATCAAAAATATTAATGTGAGATTAGGTAATTAAAAATGTTAACATCAGAACAAATAGCAATAATATTGTATAACATAACATTAGCACCAATGATAATTTTATCACTAGTGTTTATAACATTCTCATTCATTAATTTGATAATATCTAGAAAAAAAGAAGTAGAATTTCCAGAATTAAAGGAATTACCTTTTATTAGCGTACAAATTCCAACTTTCAATGATCCTATTGCAAAAAGATGTGTTGAAAAATGTATGGAGTTTGACTATCCAAAAGATAAATATGAAATAATTATTGTTGATGACAGTACTAATGAGCAAACTCAAAGAGAATTAAAAAAATATGCAGACCAAAATCCAGGATTTATTAAGTACTCTCACAGAACAAATAGACATGCCTTCAAACCAGGAGCTTTAAATGAAGCTATGCCAATTACTAGAGGAGAAATCTTAGTTGTTTTTGATGCAGACTGGATTCCTAAACCTGATTTTTTATCTGAAATTGTAAAACCATTCTCAGATCCTAAAATTGCTATTGTTCAAAGCAGACAAGGATTTTATAATGCTAACACTAATTTAATAACTAGATTTGCTGCTTTTGTATTATTAGTATACCACACTGTTGTTATGCCAATTAATAAAAGAATCAATTGTGTTTTCTTTTGTGGTACTGCTGGAGCTATAAGAAGAAGTGCTTTTGATGAAGTTGGTGGTTGGAACCTCCATAGTATTACTGAAGATTCTGATTTAGCAGTTAGATTATTAAAAAGAGGATATAAAACAACTTATTTAGAAATGGAAACTCCTAGTGAAGTACCAGATACTTTCGAGTCTTTAATTAGACAACAAATGAGATGGAGTTACGGAAATATTAGAGTTTGGATTGATAATTCTAAAGATATTTTATTTGGAAAAGGTTTTACTTTAAGACAAAGAGCTATGATTACTTATATTACCATGGCAAATGTGATTGCTCCTATTGTTGTATTTATGACTTTCTTTGGAATGTTAGGATGGTTTTTAGGAGAGGATAAGTTATTTCAATTGGGAGATATCTGGGAATTAACTTCTAAGATTCTTTACACTTCTGGATTCTTTTTAATGGGAGCTTTGGCTTTATTTAAGAGAAAAGAATTAAAAGAATTTCCAGCATATGTAGCTTCTGTTTTCACAATTGGTTTAATTATTGCTGCCTCAAATTCAATTGCAGCTTACAAAGCAGTGACTAATCAAAAATTACATTGGCATTGTACACCGAAGATAGATAATTCTAAAACAAATATCAAGTAGGTAGAAAATGATAATTTTCTATCTTAATTTAATTATTACCACGATTTTTTTACTTACTATTATTTCTTATTATGCACTAATAATCATTCCAGAAAGAAAACATAAAATTGTTAAGAAATTCAATAGCATAACAATAATAATTCCTGCTCATAATGAAGAAGATTATATTGAAAAATGTATTAAATCTGTTATGAGATCAGAATTTAATGGTGCCAAACAAATAATTGTAGTAGATGATGGTAGTATTGATAGGACTTATGAAATAGCATCAAAATTCAAAATAACTGTTCTTAAATCAAAACATTCAGGTAAGGCTTTAAGTATAAATAAAGCATTAAAAATTGCAAATGGTGAAGTAATTGCAATTGTTGATGCTGATAGTGAAATTCAAAAAGATTCTCTTAAAAAAGTAGTTAGAGAAATTGAAAGAAAAAATGTTGTTGCTGCATGTTGCCCAGTTCGTGTTAAGAATAGAAATAAGTTCATATGTATGTGGTTGAACATAGAACAGTTATATAATTCTTTAATTAGAAGAATTTTCAAAAAAATTAATGCTAATATTGTAACTCCTGGACCTTTAAGTGTTTATAGAAAAGATGCTTTAATGGAAATTGGTGGTTTTAGCAATAAAGGTTTTTCAGAAGATATTGATGTAGCTATAAGATTAATTAGAAAAGGCCATAAAATTGGTTTTGCTAACGATACTATTGCAGATACAAACATGCCTCATACAGTGAAAGGATTCTTAAGACAAAGAACTAGATTTGCAAGAGGAATGATTAACATTCTTAAAAGACATTTGAGATTAAATAATACTATTGTCGATATTTACACATTACCATTATTTTTATTTATGTATTTCCAAGCTGTTGTGATGAGTGTTATAATGATTTATAATATTAGTAGTGGATATTATACTTATTTTTACTCTAAAGAAATTTTCTTCAACTTATCAGTATTAAAGTTCTTTTTTGAATGGTTTTCAATAGTTGGATTTTTAAAATATGCCTATAATGTGATAATTGGAAATATTTCTTTTAGTTTCTTAGCTATTGCAAGTGTAGCATCAACATTATTAACTTATCCACTTTACATTTACTCTATCTTCAAGTATAATAAGAAAATTACACTATATGAAATAGTACCTTTTATATTTATGATGCCTTTCTGGTTAATTGTCATGATGATATATCTTATATGCATACCTGAATCTTTTAAAAAAAATCAATATAATATTTGGAAGAAAAATGAGTGAAAAATCTAAAAAAAATAAAATATTATTTAGTGTAATAATCCCAACTAAAAATGAAGAAAATTATTTAGAAAAAACACTAAAGCAATTTAAATTAATTCCTCTTAAAGATAATATTGAATTAATTGTTTCTGATTCTAATACTAGTAAAGAAACTTTAAAGATTGCAAAAAAATATGCTGACAAAGTAGTTCTACCAAAAAAAGGAGAGGTTGATAATATTGCTAAAGCAAGAAATAGAGGAGCTTCAAAGGCAGAAGGAATTTTTTTATTTCATACAGATGCTGATGCTAGAATATCAAAAGATTTTTTTGAGAAATGTTTAAAAGAATTTTCAAAGAAAAAAATAATTGCTCTTCATGGTAAATTGAAATTTTATCCTGAACAATCTGGTTTAAAAGAGAAATTTTTTGGATTTGGAATTAATTTATTCGTATATTTGTCAGGCATACTTGGAATTCATTTAGCAAAAGGGGAATTTCAAATTATTAAAAGAAAAGTTTTTGAAAAAGTTAAAGGTTATGATGAGAAGAGGCTTATTGGAGAAGATTGTGAATTATTTTATAGATTATCCAAACATGGAAAAATTAAATATTGCAAAAATATAACTATTTATCATTCCCCAAGAAGATTTAGAAAACAAGGATATGTTAAAACATTCTTAATTTATTTAAGAGAGGGAATTTGGATTTTATTCAATAAGAAAAACTATCTTAAAGAATGGAAACCAATCCGTTAACGAATATAGAAATAATTATAAACTTTCTAACATTTCATAATAATATGGACATAAATTGTGGTTTTTTTAATAAATTAATTGGTAATATAGAACCTGAAGTTATTTCAACTATTTATGGACCAGCTGGCTCTGGAAAAACTTTATCATGCCTATTAGCTTGTAAAGATGTTGTTGACAAAGGAGGTAAAGTCCTTTATATTGATACTGAATCTGGGTTTAGTGTTGAAAGATTAAAACAAGTAACAGATGAAAAATTTGATCATATTCTTGATAACATTCTATTTCTAAGACCAATGACTTTTGATGAACAAAAAATACTTATTGAAAATTTGGATGAGAAAATAACACCAGATATTAAGTTAATAATTGTAGATAGCATATCGATGTTATATAGACTAGAATTGGGTAAAAATTCTGAAGTTTATGAAAGTAATAGAGAATTAAGTAAACAAATTCTTAGTCTGGCTAAAACTGCTAGAACTCATAAAATACCTATTGTTTTAACAAACCAAGTTTATTCAAATATGGACAATGGTGTTAAAATGGTTGGTGGAGATAATCTAACTTATATGAGTAAATGTTTAATTGAACTAAAAAAACATCCAAATAGCATAAGAAGTGCTGTTTTAATTAAACATAGAAGTCAAGAAGAAAATAAAACTATTAAATTTAAGATTACTCAGTCTGGGATTGATTACAGTTTTGAGTAATTACATCTTCTCTTTCATTAATATAAGATAATAACTCTTTATTTGATGCTTCAATAACATCTTCAAAGTTTTCAGGAAGATCTAGTTTTTTCTTAAAATCAATTTCATTATAAATTTGGACTGATTCATTAATATAAGAAATAGCTTCTCTTACTTCACTATAAGAAACTACTAATTCATTAGCTTTACTACATCTTAAAACAGATTTATAGTTAGTAAATGGCTTTCGTTCTGCAATTAAATAAGTCTTCTCAGCTTTATATAGAGAATATCTTAAATCAATATATTTTAAAGAATCTTCATCAGTAATATCTGCTTTAAGAAGATCTAATCTTTCTAAAATTGAATCAAAATCTTCTTGGTTTAATTCTTTTTGAGAATCATTAACTTCTCTTGCATATTTATCAAAATATTGAAGTCCAAAAGAATAATCAGATAATTTGACGTTATACTCATTATCAATACTTTCAACTTTAGAAATAGTGTCATTTAATTGAGTAGAACAAGATACTAATAAAAAAAGAAATGTTAGAAGAAAACTATTCTTCAACAAAGTCTTCAATTGGATATCCAAACTCTTTTTCATTTTTGATTAATTTCCTAGCAATCATATATTCTCTAGTTAATAAATAGTACATTAAACCTAATGATTTTTTACCTTTATTATTACATGGAATAACTAGATCTAAAGAATTTGTTTCGTTGTTTGTATCACACAAACCAATTGAAACCATACCAGCCTTAAAAGAATCGTTTAATGCTGAATAATCAGTTTTTGGATCTGAAATTAAAATAACTTTACCTTCTACGAAAGTATCTAATTGTGGATTTGTGAAAGTTCCTGGAGGATATCTTCCTATAAATGTTTGAACTCCTAAGATTTCTTTCATTTTTTTCAATGCTTTAAATGAACCCTCTCTTCTAGAAACAATAATTATTTCTTCAGGGCTATAATTTGCTAAGAACTTAGCTACTAAAGCAATTCTTGTGTCAATTTCTTGTAAATTAAGAACTGATAAACCATCATTTCTTGTTTTATAAATGAATCTACTCATGTATTTAGTTTTATTTTTAGTTCCAATATGAATTCCTGCCTTCAAATAAACATCTGTTGGCAATAATGATACTTCTTCACTCATTTTTATTAAACTCCATTATTATTATCTTTTGAATAAATAACTTATTTATAAAGTTAATTGAAAAGTTTGACTTAGAAAAAGCTAATTTATGGTAATTTTGACTATTTTTACGGTACTTGCCCCTATTGTATCGGTAACTACCAATTTGGCTTCCTCAACACTTTGGTTTTTGGCTATAATCTTTAATTTTTGGTTATAATCGACAAAATCAATATCAACTTTATTAATATCATAATTAGTTGCCACTATTTTTAAATCTTTTAAATCATCTTCAACATCAGAAACATAAGATGTTAAATTAATATACTTTGTTTGACCTGCAGTTATGTTAACATCAGGAATATTTAATATAGAAGGTTCATTGTTTAAAGTTCCAACGCAATCTTTATCCTTAGAAAAAGTAAAATCTTCTATTGAATTTAATACATTTTTGATAAATAAATTTGCATCAACAGCAGATTTATTATTTTTTCTAGATAAATCCAATATTTCTAAATCTTTATACTCACATTCAATATATTCGTTTTCATATTCTTTAAATAAATTCGGAGTTCTATCAAACTCAACATATAAATTTGATTTTGAATCCTTTAATCTACGGATTTCTAGATCAATCCTTGTTTCATTCCACAAAAATCTTACATCCAAGTCAAAATCAGTATTCAAATATTGATTAAAGCATTTTATAACTTCATCATTATCTTTTGCTGTTTTATTTGCCAAAAGAATATCAACCGTTCTACCACAATCAATTTGATCTGCCAACTCATATTGGCAATAGTTAGTAGAGGTTGGAAGAATAACACAAGTATCTTCTGTTGTGAAATTACCATCATCACAATCGTCATCATCATTACATTGATCAGGAAGAGCATATTCACAATAAGGTAACTTTCCAGATTTTTTAATACATCTTACAGTATAATTTGCACTTTCTGGACAATCTTCATTAAATTTACAAACTACACTTTCTGCATTAACACAAAATTTAGTTTCTGAATCACAAACATCATACGTTTCTAATTTATTATCATCACAATCATCATCTCTTTCACAAGAGATTTTATTTGTATTATCTATTTTAGGTAAATCTTCCAGAATCTTAACTCTTAAGTTTGCTTTTTGATATTCAGTGAATAATAACATCATTGAAATATCATCTTTACCATCTAAAGTTAAATCCAATCTTGTTTCTTTACCTTGATAAACTGAAAATTTTGTATTGTTTAGAGATATTTCTAAATCTGCATAATTTTTTCCAGAAGCCAATAATTTCAAGGAATACTTTTTATTTTGATAAAAAAACTCTCTAGTCATTCCAACATCCATGTTTAAAGAAATCCCTGATTTTGTCAAAGGTTCTGCATTAAATTCTCTCAAATCAACATTTTCTTCAACTGGAGGAGAGAACATTTCTACTTCTGACTCTTGAGTAAATGAAAGAAAAACACCAGTAGAAAAAATACCAGATACTAATAATATAAAGAAAACTGATAAAGCAACTCCAACACCATTTTTCTTAACTTGTTTGTTATGAGAAAAATGTTTTCTTTTAAATTCAATATATCTAAAAGCTTTATCATGTTCTTCAGGAGTTAAATTTAATTTATTGACATCAATTTCAATTCTTCTCGGATTAATTCCTCTATCGAATTCATCGTCAATTAATTTCATGAAATCTTCAGCCATATTTAGAAAAAGACTTTTTAGTTTAAATATTTAACTAAAATAAAGAATAGAATAAAAAAATAAAAAATAAAAATTGAAGTCTTTGATTTCCCGACTTCAGAAGGTTTCGTAGCATACAGCCGAGACTGTGCTTACATATCGCAAATTTTATTAGATTCTACCATGAAAACTGCTTCACCATCAGGTAAGTTTGGACTATCTATTAATTTTGCAACACGACTTCCTTTTTTACCTTTTCTTAAGTACATTCTGAAAGTAGAATTGTGAGCAACAATATGTCCTCCAATTGCCTCAGTAGGATCTCCAAAGAACTGGTCTGGTTTAGACATTACTTGATTTGTAACATAAACACATAAGTTATACACATCAGCTAATTTTGATAAAGTATGCATATGTTTGTTTAATTTCTGTTGTCTAGTGGCCAAAGTTCCTCTTCCAACAAACTCAGATCTAAAATGAGAAGTTAATGAATCCACAACAATTAATTTAACATTATGTTTATCATTAGTAATTAATTCTTCACATTTCTCAGCCAATAACATTTGATGATCTGAATTATAAGCTTTAGCAACTTTAATATTTTTTAAAGCTTCATTTGGATCAAGACCTGCACCTTCAGCAAACTGCATTATTCTTTCAGGTCTAAATGTATTCTCAGTATCTATATATACTGCAACAGCACCTGGCTCTAATTTTTGAACCTGAACCGCCAACCAGTGAGCAATTTGAGTTTTTGCTGAACCATACTGTCCAAAACATTCTGTAATTGCTCCTGTTTCAAAACCTCCGCCAAGTAAATTATCTAATTCTTGACATTCAGATTTGATTTTAAGAATTATTTTTCTTTTTTCTAAAAGGTCTTGACCTGTTGTAAATCCCATATCCATAGAATTTCTAGAAAAATTAATCATTTTTCTAGCTGCAGATTCAGTTATGCCTGCTGCCTCAAGTAATTGAGCAGGGCTAGATACTGCAATTGAAAGTAAATCATTAAAGCCAGCATCAATCAATTTATCAGCAGTTGCTGCTCCAACACCAGGGATATCATAAATAGTAAGTTCTTTCTTAAGTTCTTCTTTTAATTCTTTTTCCTCTTTTTTTTCTTTTTTATCTGTCATATTTATTACCTCATAATTTTTATTAGTTTATATTTTTTTATCTATTACCATATTAATAAGCCTTCATCTTAAAAAAATAAAAAAAATCCGCAAATTGCGGAAAAAACGAAGGGGTTTATAATTACTCAGAGTCCTCTTTTAAAGATAAATACTCAAAAGCCTTGTTCGCAACTAAAACAACTTTTGGTAAATCATTAACTCTAAGGTTAGAAGTTGATTTCCAGTTACCATCTTTGTCTTGATATCTTCTATCAATTGAGATAGTCTTAAATTCAGTAGATTTTCCTTCTGAATCTTTTGCTTCATTATTCCATACAACAGCTGAAATAGCTCCAGTACTAAATTTTTTTTCTATTTTGTTCATTTTTTTAATCTCCTTGCTTTCGCGTTTTATTTCACACCCTGATTCTTGGGGTGGGAGTTGTCATGACAATTATAAGAAATATTCACTAGTTTAAATACCCTATTCGAGAAAATGTCCAATGTGTCCAGTGAAATTTTACATGAAAACATGGTTTATAAAGAATCCCAAATAACGCATAAATAAAGAGAAATATAATTTGAAAAAACAAAAACTTTAAATACCACCAATCTTGTGAGAATAAGAATGAAAGGACAAGCAGCTACAGAATTTTTAATGACCTACGGTTGGGCTCTATTAGTCGTTTTAATTGCAATATCAGCTTTAGCTTACTTTGGAGTTATGTCTCCAAGTAAATTTCTACCAGAAAAATGTATGCTAAGTCCAGGTTATCAATGTGTTGATTATATTATAACTACAAATTCTTCTAAAATGATTGTTAAAAATGGAGCTGGAGAAAATATCTTAGTTACTAATTTAAAAATCGGAGAATGTGAAGGTAACTTCAGTACTCAAATAGATAATGGAAAACAAGAAGAGTTTTCATTAACTGATTGCAATAATGGAATAAAAGATTCTTCTTTTAGAGGAGATATTTCCATTACATATATCAATGTAATATCAAACTTCACTAAAGAAATAACTGGTGAAGTGGTTACAAAAATAAATTAAAGAGGTATGATAAAAATGAAAATGAAAAAAGGACAAGCAGCAACTGAGTTTTTAATGACTTATGGTTGGGCTCTTCTGGTTGTTTTAATCGCAATATCAACATTAGCTTATTTTGGCGTGTTGTCTCCAGGAAGATTCTTACCAGAAAAATGTACAGTAGACCCAGGATTCGCATGTTTAGATTGGTCAGTAACTAGTACTACAACACAATTAGTTCTGAAAAACGGAGCTGGTGAAGATTTAACAAACGTAACTGTTACTTTAACTGATGGTGCATCATGTAATGATACATTTGTGCCTGCAGGTGGAGCTTGGAATAATGGTGATGAGTTTACAGCAGATTTTAACTGTACACTAACATCAGGTGCAAGTTTTAGTGCAGATATTAGTTTTGACTACACAAAACCATCCGGTTTATCACACAGAGGTACTGGAGAATTAATTACTAAGGTTCAATAAACCGAACCTTACTTTTTTTCTTTTTTTTTATGAAAGGACAAATTTCTATTGAATACATCATCATTGTTGGCTTTGTTCTTGTAATCATAAATATATTTATTCTAGCATTTTTTCAATATTCGGAATCTTCTGAAAAAGAAATTGATCTATTACAACTAAGTAAAATTACTAAGAAAATAGTTAATTCTGCAGAAAATGTTAATTCATTTGGAGTTCCTTCTAAAACAACAATTACTGCTTATTTTCCAAACAATATTCAAAATGTTACTTTTAATAATGGAATTCTAATAATCTATAAATCGAGAAATGGTTTATCATATATTTCTGAATCATCACTTATTAACATAACAGGATCTATCAGCACAACTGGAGGAATTAAACATTTAATGATTAGAGCCACAGAAAATGGAGCTGAGGTCATAGAAGAATGAAAGGACAAATTGGGATTCAATTTATAGCAGCTGTTTCAATAGTCATGGTTTTCTTCGTAGTTTTTTATGTGGGATTACTAACTCAAGAGATTCCAAATGCAGCTGGAAGAGACCAAGAAAACTTACATGATTTGGGAGAAAGAATTAAGAAAGAAATTTCTCTGGCTCATGAAATGGAAGATGGTTACGAAAGAACCATAATTTTACCAGATAAAATTAATTCAAGAACATATAATATTAGTCGTCAAAATGGATATACAATTATTTCTGATGAATATAGAGATTTTTCTATAGTTACTACACCATATACTGGAAATTTTAAAATTGGTACCAATACCATAACTAAAAATGGAGGGGTTTCAGTAGAATGAGAGGACAAGTTTGGTATATGGATTTAATCTTCGGATTAAGTATTTTTATTATTGCATTACTAATATTTTTTTCAAATAAAATTAATTTAAATAATTATGATCAAGCATACTTATCAAGTATGATTTTTGAAATTAACTCCATTAGTGATCAAATAATGGGTTCAGGATATCCTACAAATTGGAATGAGAATAATGTTATCGAGATAGGAATTGTTGATAATGGGGTTATTAATGAAACTAAATTAAATAATTTAAATGATCTCAATTATAATGATACTAAACGATTATTTAATACAAGATTTGATTATTATTTTTATATTGTTGGTGAACAACTATATGACAATAAAGAAGGTTATGGTAAAGCAGGAGTTAATTCTACAAATATTGAATCCATAGATAGTAATCAAATGATTAATATTGATAGATATGTTGTATTTAATGATAAAATTAGATTATTAAAGGTGATATCATGGGATTAAAAGGATTGTTTTTCACGATTGATGCTTTACTAGGTTTGATATTAATCATATCTGTAATTACTTCTTCTTCTGTTTTATTTATTGAAGATGATTTTGAAATTGAAAGCCATCTGGGAGAAGATTTAATCTATATATTTAGTGAAGTTCCAATACAAGATTTGGATGAATCTAATATAAATAATTTGATTGGAAATGGAACTGCTACTGGAGAAGAAAGTGTTTTTGAATTAATTGGACAAGAATATGCAAAAGGTAATGAAGAAATAATTGATGATATTATTGGAAATTTAGTTTCTGGTTTAATTAAAGATAAAGAAGGTATTGCAATATATTTAGAAGAAGATTTAGTATTTTTTAAAGAAACAACAAGTGATAGAAGTAGAGAAGTATATAATACTTTTATTTCAGGTATTGAAAAAAACAAACCGACTAAAGGATATGTTTCAAGAGCTGTAAATTATGGAGGATTATATGAACAAGAATTAATAATTCCAATAAATACACAAGGTTCTGGATGGAAAGGTAATGATGCCGATCCTGGAAGATTTATTACGACTAAAAATTTTGAAGTTCCAAGTAACATAACTCTTCTTCAAGCAGAATTAAAAATTGCTCTAGAAATTGAAGATAAAGGTTCAGATTGGGATGTTGCTAATATAAATAATTTATGTTACTTTAAAAAATCAGATTTGAATTTTGAATTTAGTGATTCAGTAGTCCAAGATTTTAATATTTATAATTGTATAAATTCAGGAAATAATTTTATAAAAATTGAAGGACAAAATCAGGGTTCTAATGGTAGAATTAATCCAGGGATGAGAATTTATCTAAGATATGAACAAAATGTTGTAACTACTGTGACTCCAAATCAAAGAATTACTAAAAGGTACTATTTTGATAATTTAAAATCAATTCCACCAAGCGGAGGATGTAGTGGAGCTTGGCAAACTTTGGCTTTTAGAATTCCAGAAGATGCATCTAATTTTACAGGTACTTTAAATCTTGAAGCAACTGGAATTACTGATTTTACAGGAAATCAAAATTTTAAAGATTGGAATAGTGATGTTCAAAGACAAAAAGATTATGACTATATCTTATTTGTTAATGGTAATGAACCATATGATTATGATGGAAGTCCTTCATCAAATTTCAATATTTCATATAATATTTCATCAGAATTAATTGAAAGTACCAATGTTATTACTGTTTTTTTTAATAATTATGGAGATACTTGTTGGGGAGGAAATACCATTGAATTAAAAGCCGATTCTGTTGCTCAAACTGGTTCTTATGTCGAAGTATCTTATGATATGGAATATCCCTATAAGTTTGGATCTTTGAAATTTAATAAAGTTCAAGAGTTTAATGATGGACCAGATAAGGAAGTATTAACTGATTTTTCTTTTCCAAATGAATCTGTTCAAAAAGGAGATGTATTTGTTAATTTAGTTCAAAGGTCTGCAGTTAATCCATCAGTTTATGCAGAAATAAACAATCCTCCAACAGATTTGGCTTATCAAAATAAATTATTAAAAGCCGTTCCTTCAAATATTTTTATTCCTGATACTATGACTTCTTTTAATACTAAGAATTATGTTTTTGCTTTAGATAAAAGTAATAATTATATCCTTCCAGATAGTGCAATTAACTATGAATTTTACATCCCTATTTCGGTACCATTTGGAGATGTTTTTAATACTTCTGAAGAAGCTAATAATGATTCTATTGCAAGATTACAAGAACTAATGGGAGAATATTATAATGAAAACTTTGATTTAAGTAGTTCTTCAATTACTGATGTTCCTACACTATGGGGTCCATTGAATGTGGAGGTAGTAATATGGAAATGAAAAAAGGTATTTTTTTCTCAATTCTTAGTATTATTTTAGTAACTATGCTTATTTCTGGAATCTTTATTGCAGTAAATTATGAATTATCAGATAATTTTGATAATGAAAAGAAACAAATTCAGATTATGAATAGAATTGTAAAAAATATTGATAATGATTTAGGTAAAGCCGCTCACATTATTACTTTTAGAGCTTTATTAGCACAATTAACAAGAATTACTGAAAATGGTACTTATATTAATGATTATGAAGAAGCATTTAATGAATTAGCTTTTAACGGTACATTGTATGGAGAAGCTAATGAATTTATGGAAAATAACACTTTTTATGTTTGGTTGAATAATTTCAATGAACGTATTAAAAACTCAAATTTTGAAATAAATCTAGAATTTATTGATTTTACTGTCACACAAAATAGTCCTTGGACTATTGAAGGAGTAATTTCCACTAACTTAAGTTTAACACATAAAAAAGGATATGCATCTTGGAATAAAGTACTAAATTCTACAGAATCTATTAGTTTAATTGGTTTTGAAGACCCTATTTCAACAGTTGAAACTTATGGAAGAATTCTTTTATCTATTGAACCATCTAATGTTACAAATTGGGATGCATCTCAAGTAAAAAATGCTATGGAAACTGGAATTTTTATTGCTTCAAATAGAGGAAGTAATTATTTAAATAGATTAGAAGGTTCTTTAAGCCCAAATTCTAACGGAATAGAGTATTTTGTAAATCCTAGTGATTTAAGTGGAGCTGGTTTAGAGGCATTGATTTATAATAGAAGTTATGTTGATCATGAATATTGGGGTAGTTCAGAACCAACAATTTATTCTATATCAGGAATTACCAATAGTGGATACCCTACTTTTAAACTAGATAATGAGACAGTTTATGCTTATAACCTTGAAAATAATACATATTAACCAATATGTGAACCAAAAAGTTTATTAAGTAAAAATTATAATAAAAAACATATGACAGAGTTGCTAAAGACTGGTGTTGATAAATTAATAAGTCTAGTTAATAAGGAAGGAAAAATTTCTCTAGATGAGGCAGCTAAAAGACTAAAATATTCTCCAGTAATCATAAAAAGTTGGGTAGAATTGTTGGAAGAAGATGGAATTCTAGAGATGGAATATGTTTTTACTATTCCATACATTGTTAAATCTGAAAAAATAGATGAAGAACCAGAAATAAAAGAAGAAGAACAAAAAGATCTTTTTGTTAGAAGAGCAAAGGTTATTGAAGAACAATTAGGACATGAAGAATCTAAATTAGAAAAATTGAAGAGAGATCTTGAAAATATTGAGAAAAAGATTAATCCTGAATTGAAAAAAGTTATTCAAAAACTAACTGAACAAGAAAAAGAAAAGAAAAAGAAAGATAAAATTATTCAAAAACTTAGTAAAAATCAAAAGAAATATTTAGAAAAAATCATGGAATTACATGATCAAGTTAAAAAAGATGATAAAGACTTACATATTCATCGTAAACACCTGTTCAAAGAAAATAAACAAATACATCAAAAAATACTAAAGGAAAGTCATTTCCATCCTAAATCTTATAGGTCTTCGGAGAATATTCTTGTTAAAGAATCTAAAGATGTTGAACAATTAGAAAAGAAAATTGAACATGAAAAGAAAATTATTGATTATTTAATTGAACATAAAATTTCATTAAAGCCAAGAATTCTTAAATTAAAAGAAAGAATTAAAGAAGAAAATGAAGAACTTTTAAAGGATATTGGAAAAACTAAAAAAATAATTAAAAAATATGAAGAAAATAAAAAGAAAATCTATAAAGAAGTTAGAATTAAAGATGTTTCAGTAAGTAAAATATTTTCATTTATGCAGAAAAGACAAAAAGTTTTTTCTTTCGTTGAACATTTGATTAAAGAGAAAGAAGATTTGAAAAAAGATGTTAAAAAATTAGATGGTTATTATAAAAAAGGACTTCTATCTAAAATAAAAAAAATAGATAAAAGATTTGAAAAGTTCAAAAAAGAAACAAACGCTTTAAGATGAAGAAAAAAGTGAAAAAAAATAGGGGTGGTAAGACTAAATCAAAGAAAGTAATAGTGAAAACTAAATCTAAAAATATTCAAAAATCAAAAACAAATGCAAAACCATTATCTATTAAACCTAAAAATAATAATATAAAAAATAAATTAATTGATAGTTATTCCTTTAGCAATCATAATATTCCAATTAGAGTAGATATTAAAAAGGAAGAAAATGAGTATGTTCCAAGTTATATTGTTAGTATTAAAACAATGAGTCCTACAACTCAACTTATTCTTAATAAAATTCAAAACAAATTAATTGAAAATGTAAACATTGGAATTTTGGATATTACAAACATTGATAAAAAGAATGTAATTGGTAGTGAGTTCCAAAAAACAATTAAACAATTAGTTAGCGATTATTTTCCAGATTTGAGTCTTGATGAAAAAGACTTTCTTGAAGCATATTTAATTAAGAAAACTATTGGTATGGGTGATGTTGAGTTATTAATGGGTGATGTTTTATTAGAAGAAATTGCAATTAACAATTCAGAAGACCCAGTATGGGTTTATCATAAAAAACATGGTTGGCTAAAAACAAACATTTTCTTAGAGAATGAAAAACAAATTAAACATTATGCATCCATGATTGGTAGAAAGATTGGTAGACAAATTACGAAGTTAGACCCTTTAATGGACGCTAACATGGATACTGGAGATAGGGTTAACGCAACTTTAGAACCTATTTCAAATGATGGTAACACTATCACAATTAGGAAGTTCGCCTCAAAACCATGGACTATTGTTAATTTTTTATTAACTAATACAATGACCATAGAGGCTGCTGCTTTAATTTGGTTAGGTATTGAATTTGAACTTTCTATGATTATTGCAGGAGGTACTGCATCTGGTAAAACATCTACATTAAATGTTATATCTAACTTTTTCCCTCCAAATCATCGTATTATTTCAATTGAAGATACTAGAGAAGTTCAATTAGCTGATTTTGCACATTGGATTCCATTAGTAACAAGACTTCCAAATCCAGAGGGCAAGGGAGAAATAAGTATGCTAGATTTAATGGTTAACTCTTTAAGGATGAGGCCAGATAGAATTTTAGTTGGTGAAATTAGAAGAAAGAGAGAAGCAGAAATTCTATTCGAAGCTATTCACACAGGACACTCTGTATATGCTACATTACACGCTAACAATACTCATGAAGTAATTACAAGGTTAACTAACCCTCCAATTGAAATTCCTAAAACTATGCTTCCTGGTGTTTCCATAGTTGTTGTTCAACACAGAAACAGAAAAACTGGATTAAGAAGAACATTTGAAATTGCTGAAGTTAGAAAAGATGCAACTGAGAATGTAATTTACAGATTAGATGTACAAAAAGATATACTTAAAAAAATAAATGAACCTGTAACGTTATACAGAGATTTAGAAATCTTTTCTGGATTAAGTAAATCTCAGATTAAAAAAGATCTCAAAGAAAAAGAAAAAGTATTGAGATGGTTATTAAAAAGAAATAATGATAATGTGGATGAAGTTTGTAAGATTATTGCTGAATATTCAACAAATAGAAAAGAACTTCTTAAAAAACTAAAATGATAGGATTTTTTTACAGATATACTTTGAAAAAAATGCCTCATTTGAAAGATTTGCTTTCAAGGGCTGGAATTTATAAGACTCCAAAACAATTTATTAAAGAATCTTTAATTTCTTCAATGATTGTTACAACTTTCCTTATGGGAATGATTATTGTTTTGAGTTTAAATCTAATTCAAATTAAATTCACAATTCTTCTTTTGATTTTTTTAATTATTTTAACAATCAGTGTTTGGTTTTTCT
The DNA here is from genome assembly GCA_019323235.1 of Candidatus Woesearchaeota archaeon. Classification (GTDB taxonomy): domain Archaea; phylum Nanobdellota; class Nanobdellia; order Woesearchaeales; family JABIAG01; genus JAHWHN01. The sequence goes on from JAHWHN010000016.1 coordinate 21,702, forward strand.
TTAGTGCTCCGAATGTATTAATTTTAAAAAAGAGAAAAGAAATTGAACAAAATATTATTAGTATTAGTAGACAAATTTTAATTCAAGTAAAATCAGGAGTTCCTGTTTACGAGATTATGAGATATGTTTCTAAACAAAAAAATGAAGTTGGTAAAACATTTCTAGAGATTACAAACAAAGTTAGTTTAGGTATTGATATTGAAGATGCACTTATAGAAAGTATTGATATGACACCTTCAGAAAATTTACAAAGATTATTAGATCAAATATTAAATGGATTAAGTAGTGGTTCTGAATTAGCTCCAGGATTAGAAAACTTAATTGAACAAATGACAGATAGTGCAATTGTTGATATTCAAAAATATGGTAAAAAATTAAATCCTATTGCAATGTTCTATATGATGATTGCAGTAATTGTTCCAACCTTGGGAGTTACTATGTTAGTTGTTGTTTCATCATTTTTATCTCTAAATTTAAACTTAGGGATGTTAATTTTAATTACAGTATTCATAACATTCGTTCAATTTATGTTCATTAATGTAATCAAAAAAGGGAGGCCTAACATCAACATATGAAACTAGATGATTATTTAGATAAGGCAGGAATACATGTTGAAGTCCCTTTCTTAAAATTATTATTATTTAGATTTGCGATTTTTCTTAATTTAGCAATGTCTGGTTATGTTATTTATAGAATATCTCAATTTGTAGAATATACTTTAACTTATGTCATTATTGTTATGACAATTCTCTGGACTTTAGCTTTCATTGGTTTAATGATAATTGTTTGGTTTTTATTTTTATTAATATTAGAATTTAAGATTTTAAAAAGAACTGAAGATATTGAAGATCATCTTCCTGAATATTTAATGGCCACTGCAACTAACATTAGAGCAGGAATGGATCTTGAACAAGCAATGTGGTCATCTATTAAACCAAAATACGGTGTATTAAGTGATGAAATAGAAATTGTTGCTAAAAAAATAATGGGTGGTAAAGATCTAAATACTGCATTAAAAGAATTAAAAAATAAATATAAATCCGATTTGTTAAAAAGATCTATTGATTTAATTATTGAAGGAAAAGAATCTGGAGGACAAATTGCTCACTTATTAACAGACTTAGGAGAGAATGTTCAACAAATTCAAAATATTAGAAAAGAAGTTGCATCATCAGTTACTGCATATATTATATTCATTGGTTTCTCAACAATTTTAGCAGCTCCATTTTTATTTGGAATTTCTGAACAATTAATTACA
>JAHWHN010000114.1 GCA_019323235.1 Candidatus Woesearchaeota archaeon
CGCTAGAATAACAATATTTTCTTCAATTTTTGGTTCTTGAATAATTTCTTCTTGAATAACTTCAACAACATCAACTAGTTCCTCAGTAACATTTGTTTCATTTATTTCCTTAATAATATATTTTTCAATACTTATATTCGAATATATAGTTTCATTAGAATTATTAACTAAATCAGAAGCAGAAATCATGGAAGTAGATAATACTATAATTAGTATTAGAAATAGAACTTTCCCCAACTCAAATCTCTTCATTATAATTTCTCCCCGATAATTTAGAGTTGTAATTATTTTATAAAGTTTTCGTTTATAAAAGGACCCATCTTTTAAATATACAAAATCAAGAATATATAAATATTTAAATCATCTTGAGAACATTTTAACTATGGAAAGGTCTGAATTAAAAGGTTTTACTACTGGTATTCTTCTTGGAGGAGGAATAATTGATGGTAAATTAAGTAAAAGATCTAGACAAAGAGCAAATTTAGCCTATAATCTATTAAGAGAAGATATTTTAGATACTTTAGTTTTATCTGGCAAATATGCCATTGATGAAGTATCTGAAAAAACAGAAGCTGAATTACTTCAGAAATTTTTAGTAGACAGAGGGGTTAAAGAAAGACAATTAATTCTAGAAGCAGAATCTAGAGATACTTTAGAAAGTGCAGTTTATTGTAAAGAATTATTTGTAAGTAAAGCATTAAATAGGAAAATAGTTCTTATAACTAGCGATTATCATGTAAGAAGGGCTATGGAAATATTCAAATATGTTTTTGGAACAGATTATATTTTTGTAGGTGTTGGTTGTAAATCTTCAAGATTACTAAAAAGATTTAGAAAAATAATAGAATATTTCAAAAAAAGAAAAGTAATGAAATTCTTAAAAGCCTTTAGTAGAGGAAATCATAGAAAAATAAAGTTATTCTTAAGAAAATAACATTTCTGAAATCTTTATAAATAATTATCAGTTATTCGTAAAAACAAATGAAAAAAGAATCTCTTTATGAAATAATAGAACAAATTGACAATAATCATAAACCTCATGAAAAAGTTGATTTAGAAATTATTTGTGAAAATTTAAGTTTAGAAATAAACGAAAAAGAAAAATCTCATTTACCTTATTTTTGCCAAAATTACCAATCTATAAGATGGAAAAAGGAATGGAATTTAAGAATTAATTTGGTCAATACTGAATCAAAATTTAGCTTTTATAAAACATTAGTTATGGGAACTCAAATGGCAGTATTAGGATATTTAACAAATACTCCTGAATTTGCAACTTGGACTTTATTTGTAGCAGGAACTTTAACTTCTTCTTATGATCAAAAATCAAATGGTGGAAATATAGAATTTACAAATATTTGGACTTCAACTTTAGTTGGAGGATTAATAGGTAGTCTTTTCAGTGATGGAGATGTTGGGAAATATGTTGGAGGTAGTGCTGGCTTTTTAATATCTTTAGGACCTGCATTAATTCATTCCACTTTGAAATATCAAAAATTCTTAGAAAGAGCTAATGAAAGAAATGAATTAATATCTGAAACAATTAAAAAAACTTATGATGTGGAAATAAAAAAATTAGTAACTAAATATGAACAAATTCTTCCAAATCAAGTTATTTGAAAACCAAACATTTTTAAAGTAAAAAGACAATTTTATATTTATGGTAACTTGGAATCTTTCTGAATTAAATGATTTAAAAAAAACTGATGAAGTAATTAAGGATTTAACAAAAAAAGTTAATGACTTCAAAAAGGTTAAATCCAAATTAAACAACTTAAAACCATCTGAAATAATTTCTTTAATAAAAAAATCAGAACAAATCTCAATAATCTGTTCAAAGTTATCTGCTTTTGCGGGTTTAAGATTAGTTGAAAAAACAAATTCTTCAGAAAGAATTACTTATGATTCAAAAATATCTCACATTATTACAAGCCTAAAGAATGAATTATTATTCTTTTCAATTTGGTTTAAAGATATAAGTGATAAAAAAGCAAAAGATATAATTAAGATATCTGGTAAGTATTCATATTTCTTAGAAAGTATAAGAAAAAATAGAAAATATTCTTTAAATGAAAATGAAGAAAGAATTATTAATCTAAAAGATCTATCAGGAAGTGAAACTGTTTCTAAATTATATGATACTATTACAAATTCTTTCAAACATGATTGGAAAGGAAAGAAAATTACAACTTCTGAATTAGTTTCAAAAGTACAAGATCCAAATAAAAAAATAAGACATGAAGCTTATGATAAATTATTCAAAAGATATGAAAAAGAAGAAGTAGTACTTGCCGAAATTTACAAATCATTAGTTTCTGACTGGCAAAATGAAAATATTACTTTAAGAAAATTTTCAAGTCCAATTTCTGTAAGAAATGTAGCTAATGATATTGATGACAAAACAGTTGAAACATTATTAAATGTAATTAAGAAAAATAAAATAGTATTCCAAAGATATTTTAAATTAAAAGCAAGATTATTGAAAGAAAAGAAATTATCAAGAGAAGACATCTATGCTCCAATTAAATTAAAAGAAAAAGAATATACATATGAATATTGTAAAAAAACAGTTTTAGAGGCATACAAAGAATTTTCTGAAGAAGCATATAAATTTGCTAAAGAAATTTTTGATTTA
>JAHWHN010000115.1 GCA_019323235.1 Candidatus Woesearchaeota archaeon
AACCCCCCACCAATTCAAAGCTATGGGTTTCTCTAGATGTTGTTGAAATTCTATTAATAGTAACTGGATATAAAAAGATTGGTGCTTGATAAAATAAATCAGAGTTTTTAGATTCAGTGTATTTAAGAATACCTATACTCACAAAACAAGTATTAATACCTAATTCTTTAAAACTTTCTGCTGCTTTACGATAAAGATTTGTTAATTTTTTATCATCTTTTAACTCTTTTTTATTATCTTCATCATCCTTTTCTGAAGACAACCAAAGACATTTTTTAATGACTTTAGATTCTCCCTTTTGTATAAATATCTTACTCTCACTATTTAAGTCATCAATTATACTTTCAAAATTTGGCTTTACTATCTTCAAAGATTTAGATTTAGTAAAACGATAATTAACAAGATTATTTCTCTTAGATAAATCAATTAATTTCTTCATCCAATATTCAGACTTTTTATTAATTAATTGTTCAGTATCCATAGCACAGACCATTTTTTAAAAATAAATTAAATACAAAATCAAAACAATAATTATTGTTCAAATTATCTTTCTGCTTTATCTTTATTTCTTTATAAATATTTCCTATAATTAACTTACTACGTAAATTTATCAATTTCATACATATACTCACTCTTCCCATTTGGGGCAGTAGAATTTGTACCCACAAAAATGACAAGGTTTGTCATCTTTTGCTACGGCAAATCCTTTTTCATAGTCTTCTTTGATTAAGTTAGCTAATTTAATGATTTCTTCTTTTACTTCTTCCAACTTAAAGGATTTTTCTTTACCATTTAAAGATTTGAACTCACCATTATTTAAACCAAACTCAACTGGTTTGTCTAGTTTTAACATATCTAAAGTTACTTTACTTACTTTATATCCCATTTGCTCTAAAGCTAATGCATAAAACCCTAATTGTATTTCTCTTTTATATGATTCAATAGGACTTTTATTTGTCTTATAATCAACAATTTCTATTGTTTCGTCAGGAAGTTTATCAATTCTATCGGCAATTCCAAAGAATCTGAAACCATCTATTTCTAAATTCAACTCTTTTTCTGTTTTAGAATCTTTATTTATTTTGAAATGATTTCTTTCCCAGAATACATTTAATGTTTCAATTACTTTTTCTATGTCAACGCCTTCCCATTCATCTTCTTTAACTTTCTCTTTTGCTAAATTAATGTATTGATCTAAAGTATTAAAACCTTCATTTACACCATCTTCACAAACTAAATGAACAAAAGAACCAAAATTTGCACCAGAGCCTTTTGAATCAAAAGAACCTCTTTGAGGCATTTGATATAAATGTTGTAACTCGAATTTTTTAGGACATTCTGAGTATGTCATTAATGAAGATGGACTAAAAGTAAATGTTTTTGGATTAAATATTAACAAAGGTTGTTTAGTATCATCTTTCTTTAGTTGTTTAGCTAATTCATTTTTATCTATTTTTATAGAATTTAAATCAAACTCAACATTGTTATCTCTACATGCAACATAATCAATACATCTTTGGATTATTGCTTTATAATCATCAATATCTAAAGATTTTACTAATTGTTCTTTTAGTAAAGATTTATGTTTTTCATAATCAGAAGATTTTGCAATAACTGAACTTCCATCACCCTCATCTATTATATAATTACATGATTCATTATTTGCATAATCAATATCATATAAGAATTGGGAATGTATTGTTGAGTTAGGTTCATTGTTATAACTTAATGCATAAGTGATTATTAATTCTTTTTTTGCTCTTGTCCAAGCAATATAACATAATCTTCGTTCCTCAATAAGTAAAGTGTTTTTTTCATAATCTTTAACTTTTTTCTCCCTTTCTTTTTCATCTAATGAGTCCCAATCAGGAATATTTCTTATTAAATCTGGAATTAAATGTTTTGGGATTAATGGTTCATTTTTTGTCCTTACTAAAGGAAATCTATCCTTTGCTAAGTTTGTTGATATGACTAAATCAAATTCTAAACCTTTTGCAGAATGTATTGTCATAACTCTTACAGCATCAATATGAATTATCTTTGATGCCTCTACATTTACCTTTAACGTATCTATAATTTCTAAGTATTTTATAAATTCAGGAAGAGATTTTTCATGCATCTCATAGTAATTTTCTGCTACTTCATAGAATTTTTTTAAGTTCATTAAGGATTCTATATTCTTAATAGAACGTTCATGTGAAAAGGCTCTATTTAAACCAGATATTTCAAATACATCTAAAATTAATTCAGGAAGTGGCTTTGTTGATGAGATTACTAACTCTCTTAATTTTTTAACAACTCTTTGAATAATCTCTTTTGATTTCTCAGATAAAGATAGTTCATCCAATGAGTTTAGTAGAGCTTCATCAATACCTATATTTTTTTTCCTATGATCTTTTAAATACCTTCCAATTTTTACAGAATCTTCCATAGACAAAGTATTTTGGAAGTGAAATAACTCCCACCATGATTGGTCTCCAGTACCAGACCTTTCAATTAAATTTGATAATATTCCTAAATAAGAGATTGCAATTTTAACTTCTCTTTTTTGCATTAAATTAATTTTACCAGCAGAGATATGACTAATATTCTTAGAATCTAATGCCTGTTTAATAATTTCAGATTGATTATGAGTTCTACATAAAATACAAATCTCATTCATAGGAGTTCCTTTTTTTATTGCCTCATCAACCTTCTCTGAGATAAATCTTGCTTCTTCTGATGCATTTAATAATTCAACAACATCTACTTTCTCTCCATCTATACCATGAGCGTTTTTAATTAAAACACACTCATCTAAATTTTCATAATTTTGTTTAATTAAATCATGAGAAATTTTTAGAACATTATTTGGAGAACGATATGTTAAGTCTAAGTTAATAATATCATTATTTTCAATTTCAAATATTTCTTTAAAATGATTAAAACTTTCTTTATAAGC
>JAHWHN010000116.1 GCA_019323235.1 Candidatus Woesearchaeota archaeon
ATTTAGACATGGCATTTGGAAATAATGCCAGAAAAAGGAAAAATTGGTTATCAGGAATAAATGTATAATATTATAAAAATTATAAATATGCCTACAAGAAATTTTAAAGTGGATGATTATTTTGATGAAGAAAATGAATTGAATTCATATGATAAAACAATAAACAAAAAATACAGTATAAAAAATATTTTTATTGATTCTAAAATTAAAAAACAAAAAATTACAAAAGAATTATTAAAAAATATAGAATGGGGAAATGTTGAAGACATTATGGATTATGAAAGCGGATTTGATGGGTATTTAGGAGCGTATTCAGAATCTGAATTCTTTTCTTATAGATACAAAAAAGTTCATGGAATTATTCCAGAGGTCTTAATATTAAGAAATGTAAATACAGAAAAGTTAGTAACTGAATTATTTAAAAATTCTGATATTCCATCTAAAGCTTATTATAAAAGCATTCAAGATAATCAAGGAACTATAACGTTAAGTTTATTATTTTTATCTATAAAATCTGGAGAAACTTCTGAAAATATAGATGAAAACATGTATCTTTATATTGATAGTGATGAAGTGTGGATTTATTATAATTCTAAATTAGAAAAAGATCCAATCAGTCCATTAAATATCATGATATCTTTAATAAAATATTATGTTGAACCAAAGATAACAAAAAATAAAATATATGTGGTTTATCAAGATAATGGTGGTTTTCAAAAAACAGGATTTAAAATAAAAAAAGTTAATGTTAATCTGGAAGAAAATTATAATGATGGTTTTGTAGAAGTATCAAAAGAAATTGTTGATGGATTAAATAGCAAAGATAAAACTAATCTCGTTATATTAAGTGGCGCACCAGGTGTAGGAAAATGTGTGGTAGGAAATACTAAAATAAAAATAAGAAATAAAAAGACCGGAATAGTAAAAGAAATAAATATTAAAGACTTGATGTAGTTTTGGCAAATCCTAGTGTAAGAGATTTAATATATAAAATAAAAGATGAAAAGATTATCTCCTTATAAAAAAGAATATTGGATTAATAAAGGATATACTGAAGAAGAATCAAATACAAAATTGATTGAATTTAAGAAAAACTCATCTCCTTATTTTAAAGAATATTGGATTAAAAGGGGTTATACTGAAAAAGAAGCTTTGAAAAATATAAGTACAAGAAAAAAAGAAACATCTTGCTTTAATAAAGAATTTTGGATCAAAAAAGGATATAATGAAAAAGAAGCAATAGAAAAAGTCAGAGATATACAAATTAATAATTCTAAAAAAGTTAATAATAAATCTAAATCAAATCCTTTTCAAAAAACCACATGGATTAACAGAGGTTTTTCAGAAAAAGAAGCACAAGATAAAATAAATGAAATTAAAAATTCTCAAAACATATACAAAAACTTTAATGAAGACGAATTAAATTTAGTTTTGGAAAAAAGAAAAAAAACATATTATTCAAAATCTGAAGAAGAAAGAAAACAAATTAACAAATCACGAGGAAGAACAAAAAAAGAATTAATAAAAAAATTCGGTGAAGAATATGTCAAAAAAATATCTCTAGAAAGAGGTAAAGGTAGAAGAAATTCTTTTTTCAGAAGATATAGTAAAATATCTAATGATTTTTTTCAAGAAATAGAAAGAATATCAAATAAAAAATTATTATATGGAGATAATGAAAAATGGATAAGATACAATTCTAATAAAGGGTTTTATGTTGATTGTTTGTATAATAACAAAATTATAGAATTTAATGGAGATTTTTATCATGCTAATCCAGAAATTTATGAAGCTGAGACAATTATAGAAATGTCTAAGACTAAAATAAAAAAAGCAAAAGAAATATGGTGGAAGGATCAATTTAAAATTAAAGAACTCAAGGAAAAAGGATATGACATTTTGGTCATTTGGGAAAAAGAAGTAGTCGAAAATAGAGAAAAAGTTATAAAAAAATGTTTAAAATTTTTAAAAAATGGATAAAAAAATTATTAAATCAAAAATATTAACAGATTATGAAGTTTTAACTGATTCTGGGTGGATAGATATTGAAGCTATTCATAAGACTATAAAATATGAAATTTTTCATCTTAAAACAGATAAATATGAATTATTATGTGCAGATAATCATATTGTATTTAAAGACGGAAAAGAAATATTTATAAAAGATTTAATACCTGGAGATCATATAGAATCTTTTATTGGACCTACAGAAGTTAAAGAAATAATAAAAACAGGAAAAATAGATAATATGTATGATCTAGAATTATCTAACGATTCAGATAAAAGATATTTTACTAACGGAATATTATCTCATAATACTACATATATCAGATATTTAGCTCACAAACTTAAAAAGAACATCATATTTATATCTCCAGATATGGTTAACCATATAACAGATCCATCATTTATACCATTTTTAATTAAAAATAGCGATGCAGTTTTAATTATAGAAGATGGTGAACCTGCTATAGGAAAAAGAGGTACAACGGGTAGAACAGGTGCAGTATCGAATATGTTAAATTTAACTGATGGTCTATTATCAGATTGTTTAAATATTTCTATAGTTGTTACTCTTAATACTAATGAAAAAGATATAGATGAAGCTCTTTTAAGAAAAGGTAGATTACTAAAGAGTTATAAATTTGAAAAATTATCAGTTGAAAAATCAAACAAATTATTAAAAA
>JAHWHN010000117.1 GCA_019323235.1 Candidatus Woesearchaeota archaeon
AGAGATGGAAGACATAAAGTGGTTCATGAAGACTTTGAAAAATCCATTACAAAAATAATGGATAAAGAAGACAATTCAATGGAAAATATTTTCTTTTAGAATTTTATTCTTTTAATTTTTTTAATAATTAATAAAAAAACAGAATTAACAAAATCCTGGTATTAATCCATCATTAAAAGAATAATCTAATTCTTTCAATTCTTCTTTTTCTATACTTAAAAATGGTTCAAATTTATTTGCTCTAAAAATATAAAATTTATCTTCATCTAAAAAATATTTGAGTACTACTGATTTTATTTGGTCATCATCTTTTAAACCTAGTTCAGTTCTTGCCTTTTTTATTCCTTGAGCGCTATTCACTTGTGGAATCCAATATGATTCATATTCGTAATATTCATCTAAATATTTTTCAGTTGTAAAAATTTCTTGGTGTGGCATTAATAAAAGTCTCATACTTTCATTAAAACCAATTTGGGACTCAGAATACCCTAATTCTTCTTTTAATCCTTTGAGAATGTATTTTTTATCTTCTTCGTAAAGACGATAGCTTAGTACCCAATTTGTTTTATTTTCAATAATTGAATATATATTGATTTTTTTTTCTTTAAGTTCTTTAAATAATTCTGGTTCCTCACAAGAAGCTAAAGTCTTGTCAATAACTTTTGTATAATATTTATCTCTTTCAATATCAAACTCAACAGAATCAGTCCATGTTGCATCAATACCTTTTCCGTTGCTAAATAATTCTACATCTGAAATAAAATCAGTTTTTGGTAATAATCTTATGTTCATATGATTGTCTACCATAATATATGCAGTTCTTTTATCAGTTAAACAGTCTTTTTCTTTATAGAATGGACAAGAGATTTTATCCTTATTTTCAATTAAATCATCTAAGCTTTCACAATAATATATGTTGGGATTTCGTATTGCCCAAATTTTTTTAGAAATTCCTGAATTTAAGCTAAATAGTTGATTTGTGTTTATATTAATCATTGTTTAAATAATAAAACAAAAATTTATTTATAAAATTAATTGAAAAAGTGCGCTCAACAGTTACTCTTTCATATCATCCTTTCGTCAATTGGTGTTCACCATATCATCGCGCATTCATTAGAAAACCAAAATGTATTATAAACCTTTCTCTATTTCGAATTCAAAATTATATTTTCCAACATATATTTCAAAAACAAGACAAGTATATAAATCTGAATTTTCGTAATAACACTATAGAGAGAGTGAGTGTTTTTTGCAAACACTATATGTAGTGTAAAAAGAGGTGTGTTGAAAATGTTATGTCCATATTGCGGTAGTCCAGAATTGAGAGTTTTAGAAACAAGAGAGTTAGATAGAGGCACTACTCGTAGACGTAGAGAATGTAGTTCTTGTAATAAAAGATTTACAACTTATGAACATATTTCTTTAGAAAAATTGATAGTTATTAAAAAAGATGGTTCAAAAATTCCTTTTGATGAAAGAAAAATCCAATTAAGTATTATTAAATCATTTGACAAAAGAAACTACCCAAAAGAGAAAGTAGATAAAATCTCAAAAGAAATCGTTTCGAAGATATATAGCTTGGGAGTTAATGAAATTTCTTCCGTTAAAATCGGAAATTTAATACTTAGAAAATTAAAAACATTAGATAAAGTGGCTTATGTAAGATTCGCTTATGTTTTCGAGAATTATGAAGACATTTCAAAAATACAAGAGGAAATAAATAAGTTAAAATGATAATGATAGAAGAACGAAGTAGAGAACTTATGGATAAATACAACAAAAAGTATGAAGAATTTAAAAAATACAATAATGTTGTAAGTAATGTTAACATAGTTCAATCTTATCTTAACAATCTTGATTGGAGAGTTAAAGAAAATTCTAATATGACATTCTCTCTTCAAGGATTAAATAACTTCATCACATCAAAAGTAACTAAAGATTTTTGGTTAAGTACTGTTTATACAAAAGAAATAGAAAAAGCTCACACTTCTGGGGATATACATATTCATGATTTATCTATGTTAAGTCCTTATTGTGTTGGTTGGGATCTTAAAGAATTGTTAATTAAAGGTTTTCAAGGAGTAAGTGGTAAAGTAACATCTAAACCTGCTAAACATTTTAGAGCAGCATTAGGGCAAGTAATTAATTTTCTTTATACATTACAAGGAGAGTCTGCTGGAGCTCAAGCATTTTCAAGTTTTGATACATTATTAGCTCCTTTTATTAGATATGATAATTTAAATTATGATCAAGTAAAACAATCATTACAAGAATTTGTTTTTAATATGAACATTCCTACAAGAACTGGATTTCAAACTCCTTTTACAAACTTAACTTTTGATTTAAAATGTTCTCCGAATTATGAAAATGAGTTTGTAATTATTGGAGGAAAACCCCGAGAAGAGACTTATAAGGAATTTCAGAAAGAGATGGACATCTTAAACAAAGCTTTTTCAGAAGTAATGTTAGAGGGGGATGCTTTAGGAAGAGTTTTTTCATTTCCTATTCCTACTTACAATATTACCAAAGATTTTGATTGGGATAATGAAAATCTTGATGGTATCTGGAAGATGACTTCTAAGTATGGAATTCCTTATTTTTCAAATTTTGTGAATTCTGATATGAAACCTGAAGATGCAAGAAGTATGTGTTGCAGATTAAGATTAGATAATAAAGAATTAAATAAAAGGGGAGGAGGATTGTTTGGTTCTAACCCTTTAACTGGAAGTTTGGGAGTTGTAACAATAAACCTTCCGAGAATTGGATACTTAGCAAGAAGTTTAGATGATTTCAAATCAAGATTAAAACAAATGATAAATATCTCTGCAGAATCTTTAGAATTAAAAAGGCGTGTAATTGAGGATTTTACAATCAAAGGTCTATATCCATATTCAAGATTTTATTTACAATCAATTTATGATAGGAATAAAGAATATTGGAGTAATCACTTCTCAACTATAGGGATTATAGGTATGAATGAAGCTATCTTAAATTTTTGTGGTAAATCCATAACAACAGAAGATGGGAATAAATTAGCATTAGACTTAATGGACTTTATGAGAAATGAGATTATGCAATGGCAAGAAAAAACTGGGAATTTATTCAATTTAGAAGCCACACCTGGTGAAGGAACTTCTTACAGAATGGCAAGATTAGATAAAGAATTATATCCAAGTATTATAACTGCTAATAACTCAAATAATAAAAATTCATATTATACTAACTCAACACAATTACCAGTTAGTTATACTACTGATTTATTTCATGCATTAGATTTACAAGATGAATTACAATCCAAATATACTGGAGGAACAGTATTTCATATATTTCTTGGAGAATCAATGCCTGATATTAATGCAACTAAAAGTTTAATTAAGAAAATAACTAGTAATTATAAAATGCCTTATGTTTCATTAACTCCTACATTTAGTATTTGTCCAATACATGGATATTTATCAGGGGAGCATTATTACTGTCCAAAATGTGATGGAAGTAGTGAGCAAAAAAGTCTTGAAGACTTTGATTATGAAATAGAGGATGACTTGGAGGTAGAACATGGTAAAAACGAAATGTGAAGTATATAGTAGAGTTGTTGGTTATTTAAGACCAATAGATCAGTGGAATGACGGAAAGCAAGAAGAATTCAAAGATAGATGTTATTTTGAAACAGAATGAACATAGGAGGGTTTCAAAAATTATCTTTGAAAGATTATCCAGGTAACGTAAGTTCTATTATTTATACAATTGGTTGTAATTTCAGATGTGGTTTTTGCCACAATCCAGATTTAATTACTTCTAATAAGATTATTTCTGAAGACCAAATCTTAAATTTTTTAGAAGAAAGAAAAGATATGTTGGATGCTGTTGTAATAACTGGCGGAGAACCAACTTTACAAAAAGACTTAAAAGATTTTTTAGAAAAAATTAAAGATTTAGATTTAAAAGTTAAGATATTTACAAATGGTTCTAATCCCGACATTATTAAAGATTTACTTCATTCAAGATTGGTTGATAGTGTATCAATGGATTACAAATGTCCTTTAGATTCATATCATAGTTTCGTAGATTTTAAAGATATTGAAAAGATAAAAGAAACTAGGGATTTTTTAATTGAGTATGATGGAGATTATGAATTTAGAATTACTTTAATTGAAGAATTATTTAATGATGGCATTCTTGAACAATTGGCTAAGGAATTAAAACCAGCTAAAAAAATAATTCTGCAAAAATTTAGGAATGATATAGTCTTGGATGAAGAATTTAAGAAATTTAAAAATACTTCAGATAAGTATATGATGAATGCAAAAGAAACTATGGAAAAGATTGTAGATAAAAAAATATACATATCCTAAGTGGATAATATTTAAAAGTGTTCTTTCCTATTTATTTAGTATGAGATTTGATTCTGATGTTAAATTAGATTTTCAGGATGTTTTGATTAGACCTAAGAGAAGTACTTTAGAAAGTAGAAAAGATGTTATTCTTAATAGAAGGTTTAAATTTTTACATAGTGGCAGAGAGTGGGAAGGTATTCCAATAATGGCTGCCAATATGGATACAACTGGTACTTTTGAAATGGCTAAAGAGTTATCAAAACATAAAATTATAACTGCTTTACATAAATTTTATACTACTCAAGAATTAGTTAAATTCTTTTCAAAATTTGATAGTCCTGACTACTTAGCTTATACATTAGGTATGAGAGAAGGGGATTTTGAGAAACTAAAAGAAATAATAGATTTAGGTTTTGGAGATAAATTCAATTTTGTTTGTTTAGATGTTCCTAATGCTTATTTGGAATGTTACGTTCAGCATCTACAAAGAATTAGAAGATTATGTCCAAAGCATACTATTATTGCGGGAAACGTCGTTACTAATGAAATGACGGAAGAGTTGATATTGAAAGGAGCTGATATTGTGAAAATAGGTATTGGCTCTGGTAGTGCTTGCACTACAAGAAAAAAGACTGGAGTTGGATATCCACAACTTTCAGCGGTAATTGAATGTGCTGATGCAGCTCATGGAATTAGTAATGATAATGGTTGTGGATTAATAATTTCAGATGGTGGCGCGATTTATCCATCATGCGTTGGCAAAGCTTTCTGTGGGGGAGCAGACTTTGTCATGCTTGGTGGGTTATTTTCTGGATTTAAACAATCTGGAGGAAATTTAGTAACAATTAAAGGTAAAAAATACAAAGAATTCTATGGTATGTCTTCAGCAAAAGCGATGAATAGAAGATATGGTGGAGTTGCTAAACATAGGACTAGTGAAGGACGTCAATTAAGAATTCCATATAAAGGGGATGTTAATGACTTTGTATTAGATCTATTTGGGTCTTTAAGAAGTACTGGAACTTATATTGGTGCTAGAAGTTTAAAAGAATTCTCAAGAAGAACAACTTTTATCTCAGTAAATAGACAATTAAATGCATCTTTAGCAAAATTTGAAGAAAATTAATATTATTTAACCTCTAAATAATCTTTTAAAGATTCTTCCCAATCTCTTAGTTTATTAGTTTTATTATTATTTAAAATACTAAAATTAGGTCTTTTAGCAACACAACTGAATTCTTCAGAAGTACAAGGTTCTATAATACAATTAGAATTAGTTAATTCTTTTATTTTAATTGCAAATTCAAACCAAGAACAACTTTTATTGTTACTTAAATGATAAATTCCAAAATGAGATTTCTGCTCAATTAAATTTAAAATTCCTTTTGTTAAATCCTTAGTATAGGTAGGGCAGCCAATTTGATCATAAACTACTTTTATTTTATTTTTTTCACTAAATAATTTAATCATAGTGGATACAAAATTTTTACCATTTTTTCCGAAAAGCCATGATGTTCTTACAATGTAAAACTTCTCTAAATTATTTAAAATGAAATCTTCACCTAATGATTTAGTTAATCCATAATAATTAATTGGATTTTTTTCATCATTTTCATCATAACTAGATTTTGTTCCGTCAAAAACATAATCTGTGCTGATTTGAATTAAAATAATATTTTTATTTTTACAATAATTTGTTAAATTTTCTACACCTTTTACATTGATAGAATAACTTTTTTCTTTTTCAGTTTCAGCTAAATCTACATTTGTATAAGCAGCACAATTGATTATTATTTCAGGATTAACTTCATTAATTTTAGAAATATCTTTTGTTATATCAATATCTTCAAGATCCCAGTTTGTTGTTTCATAATTTAATTTATTACATTCCTTTACAACATCATGTCCCAACATTCCTTTTGAACCAATAATTAATATTTTCATTTTTTTAATGGTTTCCACCAATTTTCATTATTTTTGTACCATTCAATTGTTTCTTTGATTCCTTTTTCGAAGGTGTATTTTGGTGACCATCCTAATTCTTTTTTTATTTTATTAAAATCTATGGCATATCTGAAATCATGACCTTTTCTATCTTCAACATATTCAATCATTTCATTTCCAAAATCAAATTCTTCCAGAAGTATTTTGGTAATATTTAGATTTGTCATTTCAGAATTTCCGCCAATACAATATGTTTCTCCAATTTTTCCTTTATGTAGGATTAGATCTACTGCCTCATTGTGATCTTGAACATGTATCCAATCTCTAATATTTAACCCATTTCCATATAATGGAACTTTTTTTTCTTCTATTAAATTTGTAATAAATAAAGGAATTAATTTTTCAGGAAATTGAAATGGTCCATAATTATTTGAACAATTACTTATTGTGATTGGTAATTTATGAGTGTCAAAATAAGCTCTAACTAAGTGATCAGAACCTGCCTTTGAAGCAGAATATGGGGAATGAGGATTATAAGGCGTTTTTTCATTAAATTTCCCTTTTTTACCTAATGCACCAAAAACTTCGTCAGTTGAGATGTGGTGAAATCTTTTATTTCCATTTCTCAGGGCAGAATCAAGTAATACATTAGTTCCTAGAACATTAGTTATTATAAAATTTTCAGAATTTTCTATGCTTTTATCAACATGAGATTCTGCCGCAAAATGAACTATGGTGTCACATTTTTTAACAACAGAATCAACTAATTCTTTATCACAAATATCTCCTAAAGTAAATTTATAATTAGGATTTTTTTCAATAGATCTTAGATTTTCTTTATTGCCAGAATAAGTTAATTTATCTAAATTAATTATTTCATAATTTGGATATTTATTAAGCATGTGAATTATGAAATTACTCCCTATAAATCCACATCCTCCTGTCACTAATATTTTCATTTTAAAAATAATTATCTGCTTTGTCTAATGTTGTATATGATAAATCTCTTTCATGAACAATTAAATTAAGTTCTGGTAGTAATATATTAAGAGCAGGATCATTATAAATAATTCCTCTCTCATGTTCAGGACTATATTCATTACTTGTTTTGTATATTACTTCACTGTCTTCTAAAGCCAGAAAACCATGAGCAAAACCTTTTGGTACCCATAATAAGTTTTTATTATTTTCAGATAATTCAATAATAAGATATTTACCATAAGTTTTAGATTTTTTTCTTATGTCAACCACTATATCTAAGATATTTCCTTTTATCACTCTAACTAATTTTCCTTGTGCCTTGGGTTCTTTTTGATAATGTAAACCTCTTAGAACCCCTTTTTTTGAAAAAGAATGATTTTCTTGAATTAGTTCAGGAATTTCATATTTTTCAAAATCTGATTTTTTGTAACTTTCTAAAAAGAAACCTCTTTCATCGTGGAAAACTTTCGGAGTAATTAATATTATTTCAGGAATTTCTAATTTTTTAAATTCGAATGGCATAATTTTAAAATCCAATTAATAATTTATAAAGATTTCTTATATTCTATCATATCATTGTTATTAAAATAAGGTTTGTTAAAGTAATAACTAGGAAAATAATTGTTTCTAAAAAACTTCCAGTTCTGATAAAACCAGAAATTCTAATATTAATAAAAGGATGAACAAATAAAATTCCTTGTTTAGTTGTCATATCTATTAATATGTGGGACAAATAACCAATCATAAAAGGGACAAATAAAGGATTTATATTAGATAGTATAATTAAGAAAATTATTGGAAAAATTGAATGAAAGAATCCTCTATGCTCAAATAACCATCCAATTGGCTTAAACCATTGTCCAACTTTAGATTTTGGATGATCAATATCTGGAGAAAAACTTCCAATTAAACACAAA
>JAHWHN010000118.1 GCA_019323235.1 Candidatus Woesearchaeota archaeon
AAAGAACTTTTTCATATAATCTCTTATTTATTCTTCTTAATTATTTTTCATAATTACTGGGTAATTATTTTTATTTTAACATTTAGTCCAGATATAATCGATTATAAATCGAGATACAAGCTTGCTCATAAGAGTTTATTATTCTCAATTCCTTTGTTTATTTATTTAGGTTTTGAACCTGGAGCCTTTTCAGCGGGATATCATCTTATCTTGGATTGGTTAGGGTTCTAAAAATTTATATACTTGTGATAATATAAAATATATGATGGAACGTAGGTATTTAATTGAGTTACTTCATTTAGGAGCGTACATATTTATACTTGGTTTAATTATAATTCTATATCTTATTAATCAGGATGTAATGGTTGTTAATTTTGTTGCTTTGGCTATAGCAATTACTTTAATTTCATTCACTTGGCTTGAATCAAGAATTTTTGGCAATGCTCTAATTAGCGCTAAGTCTGGTATTTTATTCTCTTTGATTTATTTTGTTTTCTCTGATATAATTTTAGGAAGGGCTGGATTAGAATTATATTCAAATAAAATTTTATTTAGGGCTCTTATTCTCGTAATTTCTTTTATAGTTATTTTCCTTATTTCATATACAATTCCTTGGAAAGATTGGTTTGCTAGAATTTTCTTGAAAGTTTCAGGAAATGAAGTAAATACTAAAAAATTAAACTTTACTATTATTTCTTGTTTTTTATTTGGTCTTTACGTTCCTTTAATTTTATGGAGCGGGGGGATTAAAAACATAATATCTAATCTGCTTGCTGCCGGTAGAATTCCGATAATTCAAAGGGGTAAATTAGGCGGATGGAAAGATTATTTTATTAGTTTGACTGAATTAATAAAAATAGCTGCAGTACAATTATCTTGGGCTCAAATATTTCTTTTTAAAAAAATAAGATTGTTTACAGTATTATCATTGTTATTGGTATTAATATTTACTTTAAATTCTGGTTCAAGACTTTTACTAGTTTCATTATTTTTTCCAGGTTTAATGCTTTATTATTTTTATAACTTCTATATTAAGAAAAACAATAAATCGAATCTCTTTCTTGTAATTAGTGTTGTTGTGTTATTAATGATAATGCAGTTGATGCTGGTATTAAGAGATGCTGATGAAGATCAAAGTGCATTCGATGTTATTATAGAAAATATAAAAGGAATTCTTACTTCAAGTCCAACAGAATATCATAGAGATGATCAGTTTAATATACTTTCAAGATATGTTGAATGGGTTCCTAGTAGAATAGAGCATTCAGGCGAGTGGTTGATATTCAGGCCTTTTTACCATTGGATTCCCAGAGCGATTTGGGAGAATAAACCTCAAGGGATAACTCAGTATTTTGAAGAAATAACTAATACTGAGGGAGAAGGTGAAACTACTTGGTCTGGTTCAATAATTGGTGATTTTTATCTTGCCCAAGGCTGGATTGGGGTATTAATGATTGGTTTTTTAATTGGTTTTTTAGCGAATCAAGTTGATCATTTAATTAAACATTTGAAAAACCCTTTAATTATGCTTCTTTATGCTTATTCAATTGCATTTTTAGTAATGACAATTAGAGGGTGGATTGTATTTTATGAAGGTTGGTTCGTGTTTATATTATTCTGGATTTTATTCAAACATCAAAGTAAATGAAAATTCTTAATATAATACCTTATTGGGGAATTGAGTATGGAGGACCATATGTTAATACTGAAAGTCTTTGTATTAATTTAAAAAAACAAGGACATGATGTTACAATTTTAACTACTGGTAAAAAAAATATTAAAGGTTATTTTAGTGATGAAAAGGTAAGATTTATTCAGGTTAAAAGGTTTGATGACTATTTTTATTTTTCATTGGGTTTATTAAGGGAATTAAGGGGAATTAGAGATTATGATGTAGTATTCATTCATGGTATGTGGGTATATCCAATATTAATGGCTGAAAGGTATTGCAATAAATATAAAGTTCCTTATGTTGTTTTTACTCATATGATGCTCTCTCCTTGGAGCGTAAACTTTAGAAAGAAAAGAAAAGAGCTTTGTAATATATTATTTCAAGGAAGATATTTAAAAAAAGCAGGATTGCTTGCTCTTATTGACAATTCTGAAGACAAATATCTTTCTTCAAAAAAAATTCAATCAAAAAGAATTAAATTTAAATCTGCTATTGATTCAGATAATCTTCCTTTAAAGAAGCCATTTAAATCAAAAGAAAAACTAAATCTTCTTTATTTAGGAAGAATTCATCCTAAAAAAGGTCTGAAGTATTTAGTTAAGTCTCTCAAATTTGTTAAATCAGATGTTGAATTAATAGTGGCTGGACATGGAGAAGATATGAATTATTATAGAAATATAAAAAGATACGTAGATAAAAATCGTCTTCCGGTTATTTTTACTGGTCCTGTTACAGGAATAGTAAAAGATTTAATTTTTAAAAAATCAGATGTATTTATATTACCATCTTTTGATGATGGAGCTCCCCTTGCATTATTTGAAGCATTTAGTTATTCAATTCCTGCTTTAGTTTCAGAGGGATGCCATTTACCTGAAGTGGATGGTAAGCTAGGCTTTGTAGTTAAACAAGACCCTCAACAAATTGCAGAAAAAATTGACTTGTTGAGTGATGTTAAATTAAGAAAAAAATTTAGCATCAATGCAAGAAATTATGCAAAAAAAGAATGCACTTGGAAAACTCAAATTGATGAATTAATGAGGGAGGTAAATAAAATTTGCAAGATACAATAATTTCTCATCCCGGAGTTCAACATGTTTATCATTTTGTAAATGCATTAGATAAATCCGGAAGACTTAAGACATTCTATACTTCATTTTATAATAAAAACCCAAAAGTTTTTAGTTTTGAAATATTTAAAAGAAGATATATTAAGGATTTTAATTCTGAAAAAATAATTAACATTCCTTATTATGAAATTATTGAAAGATTCTTTGGGTCAAGTGAAAAATTAGTTTATTGGAGAGACAGAATGTTTGATAAACATGTTTCTTTTAAGATTAAAAATGAAAATGTAGTAGGGTATCTTAATGCAAGTTATTATACCTTCAGAAAAACAAAAGGAATCAAAATATTGGATGCAGCAATAGCCCACTATAAAGATGCAGAGAATATTTTGAATGAGGAAAAAAAATTATTTCCCGAATGGGCTGACAGCATAACGTATTCTGTTTTTCCAAAAAGTTACAAAGAAAGAGTAGATAAAGAATTAAAAATTGCTGATAAAATAATTGTGGCTTCTGATTTCTCAAAAGAAAGTTATATTAAAAATGGA
>JAHWHN010000119.1 GCA_019323235.1 Candidatus Woesearchaeota archaeon
CTTTCTTTAATCATTAAATTTCCATCTTTATCCATTCCATAAGGAAATTCACTATTAAACTCTAATAAGAATAATTTACCAGGATTTTCTCTATAAAATCTTTCTTCATTATCAGAAATATAATCTCGAAAAGCTTGTATTCTTGATATGTCTACCATAGTGATATTAATATAAAATTATTTTATAAATACTTTGCATTTTAAGAATATAAATTTAAAAAACTAGCTAATTTTAGCGCCATCTTCGATATCTGCTTTTACAGCTTCCTTAGATGTTTTTAATTCTTTACCTTCAGACATTACTACACCATTCTTAACATCTAATTTTACACTTGCAAAATCTTCATATTTAATATTACTAGTTCTATTTTCATGTCCTTCTAAAGTAACATAATCTCCAGGTTCTGAATTTGGAGCTTGTAGTAATACCATTTTGTTATCATTTTGAGCAACTAATAACATACCATAAGATTCTACTCCTCGTAACTTAGCTTTTTTAAGATTTGAAACAATAATTACATTCTTCCCAATTAATTCTTCTGGAGTAAAATGTTCTGCCAATCCAGAAACAACTTGACTTTCTTCAGAACCATAACTAATCTTTTCAATATATAATTTATCAGCTTCAGGATGTTTTTGAACATCTAATATTTTACCAACTCTCAAATTTAAAGTAAATTTAGGAAGTTCTTTCTGTTCTTTTTCTTCTTCTATTTTTGGATATAAAACGTCATGAACTTTAATATCATAATTTTGTGTTCCAAAACTTAATTCTGAAAAATTAACAAAATCAAATCCTAATTGATTAGCAATAACTGATGCAGACTTTGGAATGTATGGATATAAGTAATGAGTAACAATTCTTAAATTATCTAAAGCATTATACATTACACTTTCTCTACCTTCTTCATTCTTCCAAGGTTCTTTTTCATTCATATAGGCATTAATTCTTCTTAATTCAGACCAAATTAAATCTAAAGCTCTATTATAACTTAATTTATTAATTTGTTCATCTATTAAATTAAAAGAATCAATTATTTTGATATCATCATTAAAGTTATTATTAGATAATTTTCCATCAAAGTACTTATTAGTTAAAACTTGTAATCTTTTTAATAAATTCCCTAAATCATTACCTAATTCTTTATTATACTTTGAAATTAATTCTTTCTCATCAAAGTTACCATCTTCTCCAGATGGAATACTTCTCATTAAATAAAATCTTAAAGCATCAACCCCATATTTATTTAACATTTCAATTGGATCAGCACCATTCCCTAAAGATTTACTCATTGCTTTTCCTTCAGCATCATTAATAAATCCATGAGCATAAACAGTTTTAGGTAAAGGAATATCTAAAGACATTAACATAGAAGGCCATATAACAGTATGGAACCAAATAATATCTTTTCCAATAACTTGCACATCAGCAGGCCAATGTTCATTATCTTCATTATGTTTAAATTTAATAGCAGTTAAATAATTTAGTAATGCATCAAACCAAACATAAATAATATGAGATTCATCATTTGGAAGTTTAATACCCCAGTCAAAACTTGATCTTGAAACACATAAATCTCTTACTTCATCAGATTTTAATCTAGATAAAATTTCATTCTTTCTAGTTTCTGGAATTATAAATTCTGGATTTTCTTCAATATGTTTTATTAACTTCTCTTGGTATAAACCCATTTTAAAGAAATAAGCTTCTTCAGAAACAACTTTTGTTTCTCTACCGCATTCAGGGCATTTTCCATTATCAAGTTGCATATCAGTATAGAAAGCTTCTTCATATTTACAATAATTTCCTTTATACTCACCCTTGTAAATTTCGCCTTTTTCTAGAACTTTACTAAAAATATCTCTAGCTAAAGCTTTATGTTCTTCATTATCTGAAGTTCTAATTAATTCATCATAAGTAATAAGTAAAGAATCTACAAAATTCTTGAAAATATCATGTTGCTTCTTAACAAAATCTTTAGGTTCCATTCCTTTAGATTTAGCAGTATCTTGGATTTTTTGACCATGTTCATCTAATCCATAAGATAAAACAACATCTTTACCCTTCAATCTATTCCATCTAGCGAAAACATCCGCTATAATCTTCTCATAGGCATGTCCTAAATGAGGGTCAGAATTAGGATAATCTATTGCAGTAGTAATATAAAAACTATTATTTGACTTCATAAATGAAGGAAAACAAGAATTAGTATTTAAAAGTTATTGAAATTATTGCTTAAATAAGGACTCATTATTGGAACTGGTTTTGGTTCAGGAACTAAAGCTTCTTCAATTGTCTCAGATAATTTCTCATAAGCTCTTTTAACAACATTTTTTCTAGGAGGATAATAATCACATCTAGCAACATTATGAGCTAAAGATCTGGTTAGATGTCCAGTCATTAACACGATATATCCTTCTGGTTCTTTAAAATTAAAAGAAGAGCAATAACCAAACAAACCAATTCCTTTAAACAAATAAGCATAAAACTTATTATCATTTTTAAGTTTTTCAACATTCATATCTTTACATTCAGATTCTAATGCTTTTAATTCAAGTTCTTCCATTGTTTCATTTTTTAAATGAGCAATATGAGACCAACCTAAGTAAAGTACACAAAAAGGAAGTCCTATTGCGGTTGAGATAACTGGATTACTTGATGAATAAAGCATACCAGAACCTTCAAGAACTGGCGCTGCTTTGAATAATGTATTAGAAATTTCTTTTTTAGTATGTCCAGTAGTATAATTAATTGCGTGAACAAACTTATCAACTCCATACATTACAAAGTCATCAATACTCTTAGTCACATCCATTTTTACTGTTAAATTTACTTTATTTATAAAGATTCTTGAAGTTACCCCTTCAGTGTAACAAAAAAACATATCTTTATAAACAATATTTCCTTCACATTAATCGAAAATGTCAGATTTAGAAGAAAAATTAGACCAAATAATACCCTGGAGAGAGGGAGATGGTGTACATCCTTACTATTTCATGAGTAAAGAAAATAAATCCGCTACTAATTTAATCTTTGCTTTAACTGGAATTCATGATAAAAATAAAAAAGATTTATTGGTTGAAATTAATGAAGAATATACTAAATTAATGGATTCTATTAAAGAAGGAATTGAACATTTTTCAACAGAAATCTCTAAAGACTATAGAGAAAGAACTGAATTTTGTAACCTTAAAGATTTAAATATGAGTTTAATAACTGAGGAATTGGATGATAGTTCTTCATCCGTTTCAAAAAAACTATTAAAAATTGAATTATTAAAAACAGCAAAATTCGTTGTTGAAAATCAAAGAGCAATAATTCCTAGTTCTACATTATTAAAATGTGAATTAAATAATGCAGAAAGAGAAGTAGCTAAAATAAAAGATTTTTCAGAATTAAATCCTTATAATTTATATTCCGCAAAAAAATTAAACTTATCACCATATAGTCCTTTAAACATGGGTTCTATGGCACAATTATTTTCTTCAATAACAGAATCTTGTGAATTTCCAATTTATGAAAAATATAAAATGTTTTCTTATTTAAATGGGAAAGTTCCTACTGCTAAAAATGATTTGGGAGTTAACCATCCTGGTAGAAATGAAAATGATTATCTTTTACTGAGTAGATTTAATGTTGAAAATGATTTAGAAGAACTAGTTAAAAAAAGAGAAGAATTACTAAGAGAAAGGCCTTGTTATTTAAAACCAAAACATGGTGCTTGTGGAGACTTTATAATTCATTTATCTTATGATGAAAATGATAATAAGGTTTTACTAAAAACAAAAACAGATTTTCTTCATTTGTTTAAATTATTTACAAATCCTGATGCTAGAAAAATATTTCTTGAAAATGATTTTGAAGGTTTCGAGTTAAAAGAAACTTATTCTGATGAAGAAGAAGATAAATTAATTAATTTTAATATTGGGAATAGAAAATATTTGGCAGAAGTAAGTTATTTTGATGCCGAAACTTTTTTTTCAATACATGATATTACTTATGATCATTTCACATTAAGTACAATTCCTTTAGAATTCTTAGCTAATTGTGAATTTAAACATGTAAAAGATGATGATAGTTTAATATTTGAAGTAGAGGTAGATAAACTTTCAAATTTTTTATATGGTTTAGAAACCATGATGATTGATTTGGGTAAACCAACTTATACTGAACAAGAAGTAGATATCCCAAAAATAAAAGGTAATACTTGGGAAATTAGACAAATTAGCATTGCCCAATATTTTAATGAAGAACCTGAACAAATAGTAAATTATGTAAAAATGGGTGGAAATGATTACCTTGGAGGATTATCTAAAGGTGGTCATGGTCGTGAAACCAGAGAAATTGTTTTAGAAGCCTATAAACAAATAAGACCTAATGAAGATGAAGAAGTATTAAATGATTTAACAGAATTTTATATTCAAGAAGTAGAAACAAGATCTGAAAAAATAAGTAATTTATTAAGTCAATACATGAATGAGGTTTTGGAAGAAAAACTACCAGACATTCCTATAAGTCATATAGTATGTGATTGCCTTTCTACTGATTTTATGGCAAGTATTATTGAAAAAAATGGTGAAAAATTATTAGATCCAGTTTTAATTGATATTAATTTTCATTTTGGTTATGATGGATTAAAAAACTTTGATGAAGATGCTTATAATGTTGTATCATTTTGCAGAAAAGATCTATTATTTCAGGGAAGAAAATTCTTTAATGATGTTTATAAATAATAATCATTTTTGATCAGTAAATAAATAACTGTTAGAAATACTATGAACTAAATTTACTGGTAAACTTTCAAAACTATCTTTACCACTTAAAAAACTCTTTAATGCTTGTTTTTTACTTTCACCAATAAATAAGATTATAGCAAGAGAAGATTCTAAAATTAAATTAGCAGAAGCCGACATTCTTTCCATAGGTTGTTTTGGACTATCATCAACATCAATAAAACCATCTGATTCATCAAAAATAGAAGGATGATTAGGGAATAAAGAAGCAATATGTCCATCTTCACCAGCACTTAAAACAGTAATATCAAAACTTCCCAATTCAGATAATTCATCAGTGTAATGACTAGTTTCTTCATCATAATGAAATGGATGAACATTTTCTTCAGGGATTTTAATATATTTTAGCAAATTATCATTTAAAATTTTAAAATTACTATCCTCAGAATCTAGAGAAACTTTTCTCTCATCAATCATAAAAATATGAACCTTTTTCCAATCAATTTTCTTAGATCTTAATCTTTCGTATATTTTTTTAGCACTTCTTCCGCCTGGGAAAGCAATTACAACATAATCTTTACTTTTCAATAAATTATTGATA
>JAHWHN010000120.1 GCA_019323235.1 Candidatus Woesearchaeota archaeon
ATTGATGACAAAACAGTTGAAACATTATTAAATGTAATTAAGAAAAATAAAATTGTATTCCAAAGATATTTTAAATTAAAAGCAAGGTTATTGAAAGAAAAGAAATTATCAAGAGAAGACATTTATGCTCCAATTAAATTAAAAGAAAAAGAATATACTTATGAATATTGTAAAAAAACAGTTTTAGAAGCATACAAAGAATTTTCTGAAGAAGCATATAAATTTGCTAAAGAAATTTTTGATTTAAATCATGTTCATTCTGAAGTAATGCCTGGAAAACTATCTGGTGCATTTTGTTATACTGTTACTAAAGATATTAGTCCTTACATAATGTTAAATCATACTGGTAAATTAAGGGATTTATTCACTATGATGCATGAATTTGGACATGGGATACATGGAAGAGCTGCAAGAGAA
The DNA here is from genome assembly GCA_019323235.1 of Candidatus Woesearchaeota archaeon. Classification (GTDB taxonomy): domain Archaea; phylum Nanobdellota; class Nanobdellia; order Woesearchaeales; family JABIAG01; genus JAHWHN01. The sequence goes on from JAHWHN010000120.1 coordinate 418, forward strand.
CAAACATACTTTACATTCCATTCATCATTACCATTAGCAGAGACTGCATCAATTTTTGGAGAAACATTACTTGAAAAAAAGATGTTAAAGAAAATATCAACTTCTGAAAAGATTTCATTATTATCAAAATCCTTAGATGATAAATATGCATCTATCCAAAGACAAGCATTTTTTGTATTATTCGAAATAGATGCTCATGAATTAATTAAACATGGAGCAACAGTTGATGAATTAAATAAATTATATAAGAAAAATTTAGAAGAGCAATTTGGTTCATCAATAATAGTTCCTGACAAATTCAAACATGAATGGAAATACATTCCTCACATATATCATAGTCCTTTCTATTGTTATGCATATGTATTTGGTAACTTATTAGGGTTGGCATTATATGGAATTTATGAAGAGCAAGGGGATAAGTTCGTTAAAAATTATATGAATGTATTAAAAGCCGGAGGAAGTGATTCCGCCTATAATATTTTAATGAAAAATCTTAATATCAATATAAGACAAGAAGAGTTCTGGCAAAAAGCCTTTGATTTAATTAAAGAAGAAGTAGAAGAACTAGAAAAGCTAGTTAAATAGTATAACAATATTTATATAACTCAGTTTTAATTTTAATTTATGCAAGAAAAAGATTTAATCAGCAGAATTTTTGAGGAAGCAGTTCCTAATGACTTAGTTAAAAGAGTTATTGGTTTTGAAGGGCCAATTGTTGAAAATCCAAAAGGCACCTATTCTATTGAATTAAAAGAAATAAACAATTATACTCACATTATCTTTACAAACTTAAGAGATGAATCTGATACATTTAGATATTTTCAAGTATATGATGGATATTTTGAAGGTCCTTTAATGGAAGAATATAAAACTCATAAGTTAAGTCATTTAATAGAAACAATTCATAAATACTTACTTGAAAACACAAAAGAGATGGGTAAAAAAAACAAAAGACGATTATATTGTTCTAATAAAATTAATTTTTAAGATATTAATCTTTTATGGCAATAGTACTAGGGCTTCTTCTTCCAACAATAGGGCCTTTCTCTAATCTAAAACCAGCTTCTATAAAATTATCTTTTACAAATCTAGCACAAGAATAAGTACTTAGTTTTCCACCAGAATTCATCTTATCTTTAACATCTTTAAAGAAATCTAAAGTCCAAAATTGAGGAACTTTAGCAGGAGAAAATGGATCAAAGAAAACAAAATCTGCTTTCTCTTCAACATTTTTTATTTCTTCCAAAGCATCACCAAATAACATAATTAATTTAATATTTTTCTTAGTAAAAACCTTTTCATTATTTTCTAAAAAACCTCTTACAAAGTCTTGAATTAAACTCCAAGATTCAAAATCTGCTTTTAATTCTAATATTTTACTTAAAATAACTTTATCATTTTCAAAACAATAAATAGTAACATTATCCTTTAAAATATCAATTGCTGCTGCAGCATTATAACCTAGTCCAAAAAACATATCATAAATAACTGGATTACTAACTTCATCAATCTTCAAAGCTTTAGCATGCTTCTCAAATGCTTCTTCTCTAGCCCCAGACTTAGTATGATAATGATCTTGAGCCTCTTCATTATAATATGTTATGGAATTATCTTCCGTAATAACTTCTCTCATAGTTATAGAAAAATGACTTTATTATATAAGTCTTATCTATTATTTTACTTGTCAGTAAGATATTTTATAAAATTTTGTTGAAGATACTCAAATCTAAAAGGTTTGTAAATAACTAAATCTACGCCTTTTTCATAAGAATCTATTGGTATCTGAGGATCATTAAACAATCCAGTCATTAAAAAACATGGAACTGAAGAGTTTATTTTTTTAATTCTTGAAATAATAGTAATTCCGTTTTCCTTTGGAAGAATGTAATCACATAAAACTAAAGAAATGTCCTTTTGATTTTGTTTAAACAACTCTAAAACATCACCTTCTCCATCTGATCTTATTACTTCATAACCAATCATTTTGAAAGATACATCTATTACCTTTTGTGTCAAATTACCATTTTCAATACTTAAAATTTTACTCATAAAAACATGTAAGATTATTTTATTTAAAACATTTATCCCTATACTAAAAGATACAATAACATTTGAGCTGCTGAATCCTCAATTTCTTGCTCAGTATTAATTTTAATAAAGTAATCTGGCATGTAAGAATCTATATCTCTACTAACCTCATAAATGTCATTAGATTTAGTATTTCTAAATTGCTTATCACGATAAACCATTTCTTCAATATTCGCATACAAGTAGAAATAAGTGGCCTTAAATTCTTTACTTTTAATAAACTCATCATATTTATCCATGACCTCTTTAAATCTAAATAAACCATCTATAAATATAAAATCATAATTATCCAATTCAATTAATTTTAAGATAATGGTCTTAATTAACTCAACAGAATTTAAGTGAGCAGTTAAATCTGAAGATTTATACTTAAATTGCATCTCTTTTCTAAAATAATCCTCTCCAATATAGGCACAATGCATACCATAAGAATCTTTCAACTTAGTTAAAACTTCCTTAGTAATAGTTGTCTTCCCTACTGCAGGAGAGCCTCTCACAAACACAATTTGGACCATGACTATTTATTGATTTAGGGGTTTATAAGAGTTAGGTATATATTGTGTATATTTTTCATTATTTATTTTAAAAAAGGATTATATTTTTAAATAAAATTCTAAGACCTTAATTTATGAGTGAAATTACTGAAGATAAAATAAATATTGACCCAATAGTTGACTATTACATATCATTTGCAAAATTCAGTGTTGCAAAAGGACCTGGGGCTTGTATAATTTATCAATTAAAAGATACAGGATTTAATACTGATAAAGAAGTTCATTCTATAGATTTAACATATTGTGATAAAGGACTAGAAAATGTTAGATTAATGAATGATTTAGTAAATTTTGTTGAAGAAATACCAAGTAAATATAAAATAAAACAAGATGGAATACATTCTAGAGTTAGAATTATGACTTATATGGATGATGAAATTGCGAATAAACAAATATCTACATTAGTTTTCACAACTGCATTAAGAAATGGCGATATAAATGCCCCTTATAATAGAGGGAGAGAAGGATTATTCTTCATGGATCAATTAATACTTGATTCCTTAAAAATAGGCTATTCTTCAAACAATTTACCTTCAGCAATATTATCTAATTATAATTTTGGAAATAGTTTAGAATTAGATGAAAATAGAAATTTATATGTTGCTCAAAATGATAATTCTTTGGAATACATAATTCATTTTGTTAAAGAAAATTCTAAAAAATAGACTTCGAAATATCTTCGAAAGATCAGGAAAATAGTTTATAAATTAAAATATATCTTAATAACTTATGAACGAAATGTTAATTTTCATGCTGATGTTAATACCATCTTTAATTGGTTTAGCCTTTAATATATTAATTATTTTATTGGTTGTTTATTTAATTAAAAGATTTATTTTTAGTAATTCAAATCCGGAAACAAAACAAAAATCAAAAACTCTTAGTTTTGGTAGAAATTTATGCCCTTATACTGGTGAAAAAGCAGATAGAACAATTAAGTTAATTTACGTAACTGGAATGCTTTTTTTAATGAGATATTCTGAAGAATTAAAATATGTAAGTAGAAAAGGTCAAATAAAAGCATGTCTATTAGCTTTACTATATAATCTCATATTTGGATGGTGGGGAGTTAGGTCCTTTATTTTGAATGTTTATGCAATTTTTAATAACGTATCTGCATTATTTGTTTCAGTAGAGGATTTTGATTAGTTTTTTATTCAAAAGAATAAAGTCCTCCTTTTAAAGATGCGATAAATATATAAACTTGTAAATCAATAACTAAATATGACTAAAGAATCTAAAAAGGATTCTTGGATTTCATTCTTTGCTGGCACAGCAACACTATTAGTAATTGTTAACTTGCTATCTTATTCAGTAAGAGATTTGGTTCCAAGATTATATCAAGATGGGATTAAAAACCACTTGATACATAAAGGAATTAAACCAACTCCGAATTATCCAATTTATCATGAAATTTTCAAAACAAAAGAGGGAGAGGAAGTTTTTACTGGTTATGATTTAATGAATGATGAATTATATATTGTTACAGAAAAAGGTCTTAATGGAATTGTAAAAGACTCAGTTCATGTAAGTGATGATGGAAAGTTCATATGTGACAAAGTAAATTCTAGTTTAAGAGTTTCTCCAGAAGGTAATAGATATAGGGTTCTAAAAATAGCTTATGAAAGAGCTAAAGAAATGAATGACTATCAAGAAAAATAATCACAAAACAATACTTTTTTAAATAAGTAATATATTTTATATACCATGAATCAAGTATGGATGTACTCAATAATAAGTGTTTTAATAGTTTCATTATTATCTGTTATAGCATCTATCCCATTCTTAATAAAAAAGAAATTTTCAAATCATACACTATTATTCTTACTTAGTATTTCTGTTGGAGTTTTATTAAGTACAGTTTTAATGGACTTTTTACCAGAAATATTTTCTACTGGGGAGAATAGTTTAAAATTCTCTTTATACATATTATTTGGTTTTTTAGTAATGTTCATTATTGAAAAATTAATCCATTGGCACCATTCAAAGAGAGAATGTAAACACGATTGTGGTCATAGCCACGCTTATAACTTAGCTCCAATAAACCTAATTGGTGATGGAATTCATAATTTAATTGATGGATTAGTAATCGCTGGAGCATATTCAGTTAATATCACTTTAGGAGTGGTGGCAACAATCTCAGTTATTTTCCATGAAATTCCACAAGAAATAGCTGATTTTGGAGTATTATTATATTCCGGATTATCTAAGAGAAAAGCAATTCTTTTCAATTTCTTATCAGCATTAACAGCATTATTTGGTGTAGTGGTTGGATTAATATTGACAAGTAAAATACATTTTTTTGAGGAATTAATTATTCCATTTGCAGCAGGTAATTTCTTATACATTGCTGCTTCAAATTTACTTCCACAATTACATAGACATTGTAAATTAAGAGAAACTTTTTATCACATATTAGCAATATTAATTGGTATCGGAATTGTTTTATTAGTAACAATATATGGCCCAATTCATCTACATTAGAAATTATTTATAATCTTGAGTAATATCTTTTACATTTAATTCAAAATCAAACTCAATATCATTAAATCTATCTTCATCTTCTGAGCATACTAAAGTTAAAGCATATCCTTCTTGATCAGTTCTTCCAGTTCTACCAATTCTATGGATATAAAATTCTTGTTTTCTTGGAACATCATAATTAATAACCATATCTACTTTAGGAATTTGAAGTCCTCTTGCAGCAACATCAGTAGTTACTAAAATTTGAATCTTGCCAGCTTTAAACAAATTAAGAAGATTATATCTTTCATCTTGGGATAAATCACTATTAATGAATTTTGCATTAAACTTATTATCAATTAAAAAATCAGTTATTTCATCACATCTAACTTTAGTATTACAAAAAATCATAGCTCTCTTAAATTTCTTATCTTTAAAGAACTTAATTAGCATATCATTCTTATCTTCAATTTCACATTCAATTTTATTTTGTTCAATATTTTTTGGAATTAAATTTCCAATTCTCAAAAAAACAAAGTCTTGAATAATATTCTCAATAAACTCTTCAACTTTTTCAGTAATAGTAGCTGAAGATAAAATAATTTGTGCATCTCTGCTAGATCTAGCCTTCAAATAAGCACATTCCTTAGCGAAACCATTATCAAACATTTCATCACTTTCATCATAAACAATATACTTAACATCTCCAACTCTTACAGTCTTATTATTAATATGTTGAATTAATCTTCCTGGAGTTCCAACAACAATTTGTAATCTTTTATTAGTTGTTTTATAATCTCCGCTAATTTCTCTTCCGCCATGAAGCATACCAACTTTAATTCCAAGAGGTTCGCAAATTTTATTAATTTCTTTTCCAACTTGAGTACATAATTCTCTTGTTGGCACAACAACAATCATTTGAGGGCCTAGCTTTTTGTTAATCTTACTTAAAAATCCAAGAGTATAAGCAAGAGTTTTACCAGAACCAGTTTTAGAAGTAAAAACAATATTCTCACCTTTTAAAACCAAAGGAATAATTTGATCTTGAACTTCAAAAGATTCTTTATATTTTAAACTAGTTAAAACATCTATAATATCCTTTTTAAGTCCTAATTTATCAAAAGTACTCATTTTAAACTAAATTAACTCAATTATGTTATAAATCTATCCATTATGCTTAATTTTTAGAAATATTTTTAAATGATAAAACCCTAGAATAAGTAAAGTAATAACGTGAGGTGCAAAAAAATGAAAAAAATATTAACAATTTTACTGATTTTAGTTCTTGCATGTTCTTTCGTATTAGCAAGCGAAGACGATGATGCTGAAGATGCTGCTAAAGAATTGGAAGATGAAATGGAAGATGCTGAGGACGAAGCAGAAGACGCTGCAAAAGATGCTGCAGAAGAATTAGAAGATGAACTTGATGACTTAGAAGATGAGTTAGAAGAAAAAGAAAAAGAAATGAAAAAAGCTCAAGAAAGAGCTGAAAAACAACAAAGAACAGAAACTAAATCTAGAATTGAATCAGAAGATGATGATGAAGATGAAGAATCAGAAGTTGAAATTGAAATAGAAGAAGAAGAAGAAATTGAAACTGAAGATGGAAAAACAAAAACTAAAACAAAATTCAAATTAAAAATAAAAACTGAAGGTAATGTAACTAAATTAACTGGTTTAGAAAATGCTTTATCTAATGTTAAAAATGAAAATGCTAGAGCTGTTATTCAAGCAAATTTAGAAAAATTTGAAGCAAGAATTGAATCTAAATTAGAAGTAGTTAATGAAGTTGAAATTGAAGAAGTTGATAATGAAACTGGTTCAATGAAAATTAAAACTAAAGAAAAAGTTAAATTCTTAGGATTTATCCCTGGAAGTTCAACTAAAAGATTTGAAATTGGTCAAGATGGAACTATTAAAGTAGATCATCCTTGGTATTCATTCCTTTACGCTGAAGTAGAAGAAGAAACTGAAACAGAAGTAGAAACTGAAACTGAAGAAGAGGAAGAAGAAGTAGTTACTGAAGGAAACGAAACTGAAGTTGAAACAGAAATGCCAGCTGAAGATGAAACAGAAACAGAAATGGAAGTAGAAACTGAAACTGAAACTGAAATGGAAGATGAGTCAGAAGATGAAACTGAAGTAGAAGTTGAAGTAGAAGTAGAAACTGAAGACGAAACTGAAGATGAAGATGAGTCCGAAGATGAAGACGAAGCTGAAGACGAAGATGAGTCCGAAGACGAAGATGAATCTGAAGATGACGAAGAGGATGACGAATAAGCTTTAAGCTTATTTTTTTCTTTTTTTTTTATTATAAAGAGGTAAAATATGATGGGTTATACAGGTTTTTGGGGCGCAGTAGCTTTAATTTGTGCAGTTTGGGTTATTTTCGATGTTTTCACAAAACAAAAGAAAATGTCAGATGGCGAAAAGATAATTTGGACTATTTGTGCAGTTATATTTAACATATTTACAGCAATAATATATTATTTAGTTGTAAAAAGAAAATAATTCTTATTATTTTTTAATTACTTTTTTATATTCATTATGTTTTTCTACTAGAAATGATTAAGGCAATAACAGTTGGAAGTTTCGATTTACTTCATGAAGGACATAAACATTTAATTAAAGAATGTTCTAAAAATTCAGATGAATTGATTATTTGTATAATTAGTGATGATATGTATAAAAACAATAAAAAATTAATTCCAAAATTTGGTGAAGAAGAAAGAAAAGAAAAAGTATGTTATGTTTTAAAAGATTTAAAGATTAAAAATTCTAGTGTTGAAATCATAGATCATGAAGTTGAAGAATTTGTGGATTGGGTTAAAGATAAAGGTTGTAACACATTCTTTTTGGGATATGACCAAGAATTCTTAAGAGATGAAATGCCTAACAGATTAAAAGATTTCAAATTCATAGAAGTTTCCGCATTTAAACCAGATAAATATAAGAGTAGCAAGTTAAAGAAATAATTTATTTAGTCATTTTATCAACTAAATTTTCTAAATCATTTGGATTAACATCCTTTAATTTTTCTAAACTAGAACTTAAATTTTTTTTAGCAAAATAAGAAAATGGACCAAACACTTTTATTTCTTCACATCTTTTATAATAAGCCTGTCTAATTCCATATGCTTTAATTGGTTTGTTTATAACAAAATCGGACATAGAATTTATATCTTTGGAAAAATCATAATCGCTTTTCAACCAACGAAATAAAGCTCCTCCGGTAATAGTCCCAGCTATCGCATAAAGTATGGTTTCATTATCCATTTTGAGCACAAGTAATGGTTTTTTGCTTTTAAAACTATCTCTTTTTGGCCTATATTTATAAATAAATTAAGATTTTTATGTGAATATGTTACATAAAGAATTAGTTTCAATAGAGAATTTTAAAGATAACAATCAATTAGTAATAATTACTAATAAAAATGACTTAAATAAAGCTATTTCTTTAGATGTAAAGAAAGTTTATTTAGAATATCAGTTAGACTCTGAAGATTTAGAAAATCTCTCAATCTTCAAATATATTAGAATCTACAACAACATATCTTTATTAGATAAAATAAAACATAAAAATAATTTCTTAGAAGCAATAATTCCTATTGAAGAATATATAAAAGACAACAAAATAGTAGAATTAAAAGTAGATAGAATGATTTTTGAGTTTAATTCAAAAGAACAAATAGAATTTATTGAAAAACTATTTTCTGATTTAATATTAAATGATCAATATCCATTTGTAAAAGGAATTCCTATGTGTAATGTAGCAATACAACACACATTTGAATTATTTAATCCAGAGAATAATAAAAAGGCATGCAAAGGTTGTATTTATAGAAATAATTGTTCATACAAAGAAGACTTTGATATTAAAATAAAAGAAAAAGATGAGGAGTTTGAAAAATTCATAAAAGATGAAGGCATTATTCATAGAATTTAATATCCAAGAAAGTGTTTTCCCACTTGGATTAATGTATATTAAGAAATATCTTGAAAAACATCATGATGATTTAGAAATAGATATAAAACAATTCTCTTATGGAAAAAGATTTTCTTATGATATTAACAAAAATTTAGAATTAAAAGTATTAGCTTACATACTACAAGAAAAACCAGACTTAGTAGCCTTTTCATCATATATTTGGAATTCAGAAATTATCAATAATCTAACAAGAGCTATAAAATTAAATTCTGACATTAAAGTAGTTGTTGGAGGAGTGGAAGTAAATCCAAATAATAATTTCTATGCCGACTACATAATTGAAGGAGAGGGCGAATTACCATTTAAGGAATTAATAGATTATTTGAAAGGAAATTTAAAAATTGAAGAAGTATCTTCATTAATTTATAAAAAAGATGATAATATAATTAAAAACCCAAAGAAAAGCATTGAAAACTTAGATGAATTACCATTTCCTTATTTAGATAATGAGAATAAAGACTATGCCTCAGTAAGATTAGAAAGTTCTAGAGGATGTATTTTTAATTGCAATTATTGTTTTTATGCGAAAGTAAAAACAAGAGAGTTTTCTTTAGAATATATGGATAAGGGTTTAAAATATTTATTTGAAAATTATAACTTTAGAAATTTAACTTTCTTAGATGCAAACTTTAATTTAAAAGAAGAAAGAATGTTTAAATTATTAGATATGGTTGAAGAAAATTCAATCAAAACAAAAAAAGAAATTTCTTTACATTTAGAATTCAAACCAGAATTAATGAATAAAGAAATGATAGAAAAATTAAATAAATATTCATTCAAAATATTCTTAGAGATGGGCTTACAATCTACTGATGAAGACGTATTAAAAGATTGCAATAGACCTTATAATAAAGAAAAAGTAAGAGAAAACTTACAATTACTAAACAAAACAGAAATAGATTATAAAATAGACTTAATGTATGGACTTCCTGGAGACTCATTTATGAAATTCTTAAACTCTAGTAAGTTCATATTAAACAATGCAGTAAAACAAACAAATTTAAGAGCTCATCATTTCATGTTACTAAATCAAACAAGTTTTTATGATAATAAAGAGGTAAAAAGATTTAATGAAGAAAATAGTAGTATGGTAATTAAAACAAAAACTCAAAATTCCTTAGATTTATACAAAACCAAATTGTTCATAGATCAAATAAACAAAGAATTAAAATTCTATTAATTATTTTAATATAATGCCAACAGGACAATGATCACTGCCCATTACATCAGTATATATTAAAGAATCTTTTACATTCTTAAAGAAATCTTTTGAAGTTAAGAAATAATCAATCCGCCAGCCAACATCCTTAGTTCTAGCATTAAACATATAACTCCACCAAGTGTATCTAATAGTTTCTGGATATAAAGAACGGAAAGTATCTACTAAACCAGAATTTAATAAATTCTCAAAACCATCAATTTCAACTTGAGTATAACCTGCAGATTTATTATAATTAGCTTTCGCATTTTTAATGTCAATTTCTTTATGAGCAACATTTAAATCTCCACAAATAATAACTGGTTTTTTCTTTTCTAAATTTTTAATATATTTCAAGAAAGCTTCATCCCACTTTTTTCTATAATCTAATCTTGCTAAGCCTCTTTGAGAATTTGGAGTATAAGATGTAACTAAAATAAATTTATCATACTCAGCAGCAATAATTCTACCTTCTTTATCATGTTCATCAATACCCATGTCATTTAATATTTTAATTGGTTTTACTTTAGAAAATATTGCAGTCCCAGAATAACCTTTTTTACCTGCAAAGTTATAATATTGTTCATAACCAGGTAATAAAATAGAAAAACCATCATTAACTTTAGTTTCTTGCAAACAAATTATGTCTGGATTTTCTTTACTTAAAAAATCCATGAAACCTTTATTCATACACGCTCTTAATCCATTAACATTCCAAGATATTATTTTGGTCATTTTATTCCCAAACCCACAAACATTTTATGTTTGCTATGGTTTCATAATCATTTAAGAATAGGTATACTTTATATATTTTGTGAATTATCTTTCTTTTCTAAAGAAACCAAATGCATGATAAGGTTTTGAAGTAATTGGTTCATCTTTTGCATATTTTACATTTTCAATTGTATAAAATGCTTTAGGATTGTATTTTTGAATATAATTAATTATTTGTTGAGAATAACTTTGATTAACAACTAATAAAATTAATTTAACATCTCCATCTTTACTTTTAGCTCCAACAGTTGTAGCAATAAACTTCTTGTCTTGTAAAACCTTTAATAATTCAGAAGAATCTTGTCTTGTAATAATTCTTATTAAAATTTTCTCAGACGCAAAATATTCTCCCAAAATAATTCCAACATAATTACCTGTTGCGAAACCTAATGAATATCCTAAATAACAAAAGACATTATCTAAATGATTGAAAATTTGTTGAATTGCTAAAAGCCAAATAGTGACCTCAAAAAAACCAAGAATTGGAGCTAAATACTTAAATCCTTTAGAAATAAACATTAATCTGATTGTTCCAAGTGTAACATCTGCAATTCTTGCAAAGAAGATTAAAATTGGTATAATAACATATGCCCACCAAATACCATAATCTAATCCTAAAAAGACTGCCATAATTTAATTACTTATAGAACTAATATTTAAATTTAATCATCTTTTCTTGAAAGCTTTATTTTTACCAAATCTTGGTTTACTAGGAAGTTTCCATTTTAAAGGTCTAGTAAAATCATATTCTCCAAGTTTAATTAAATTACCTTTGTCATACTGGTAAACAATTGGAATTCCAGTAGGAAGTTCTAAATTTGGAATTTCTTCATCAGAAATATTATCTAAATATTTAATGATGGCTCTTAAACTATTACCATGAGCAGAAATAAGAACATTACTTTTCTTAAGATGAGGCATTATCTCTTTCTGGAAGTAAGGAACAGATCTTTTGTAAGTATCTTTTAAAGACTCACCGCCGGGAGG
>JAHWHN010000121.1 GCA_019323235.1 Candidatus Woesearchaeota archaeon
AAACAAGGTTTTAAACCATTCGGAGGCATTGCATTTGCCATAGAGCATCAAATTGATGCAGGCGAAGGGAGTGATGGATTTAGTGTCTATAACTCTTATACCTACAAATATTGTCAAGCAATGGTGAAAGAATGAAAACAAAACTACTTTTAGATATTGCTTTCAATTTGACAATGTTACTTAATGAGTGTTATAATATGCACTTCAGAATATAAAATCAAATAGGATACGAAAATGTTAGATGTTACATTATATGCAAAGTGTGAATGTTGCGGTTGTGAAAAAGAAGTTTTTAGTGCAAATATTAGATTAAGCAATCTTTCTAATGAACTTGGAATACATGATTTGCTTTGCTATCCGTATGACAAAAAGTTAAATATTACGAAAGCATATCAATTAATTACTCCATTAAAAAATGCACTGGTTGAATTGTCTTATAATAAAGAAAAATATGCGAAATTTAATACATTTCACAATGGACGTTATTACAATGATGATTTTATTAGTTTTTTAGAAGAATACTTAGGTGCTTGTATTCAATATCCATTAGCTAGAATCTCAACATGCTAGAATTTTAATATCAATATAGGAAATACAAATGAATAAAGAAATTGTTGAAAAAATGCGAGAATTAATTGAAGAAATGGAATCTAATATTGAGAAACAAGAATTACTAATGACTAGGTATGTGCAAGACGGAATGCTGAAAGAGGCTGCACTACAACAATCCTATATTAGAGGATTGAGAGGAGGAGTTAATCAAGTATATTTTTTTATTAATAATCTTTGAAATACAAATGAATAAATTTATGATAATTGTCTTAATTTCAAGTGTTGTGTTGACTGGTTGTTCCAGAGAATTAGAAAGTGATACATCAAACGATGAACTTAAAACAAGATGTATTGGTGGAGTTAAGTATTTTCTTTATAAAGAACAACAGGGATATGGACGGATGGCAATGTTGTACTTTGTGATGGAATAAATAATCAAACATCATCTTGTAATTAAATCGGTGAAATACAATGAAATCAAAACAACAATTAATTAAAGAATTTTTAGATTCTCCAGTTAAAATTGGTGAATTTGTTTATGTGAAAGATCAAAATTATCATGCTGATGTTATTAAAGTGCATGGGAATGGTGATTTAACTTGCACTAGCAAATATAAAAATAGTCATGTTTTAGTGAAAAAAGGAAATTATGAAAGAATTTTATATTCTATTGGATGCAATCCATTTAGCGAGTTATCCTTTAGAGCTAAAATGCGATCTTTAGCGTATGATTTAGAGATTATATTAATGAAGGTTCAACATAAACCAAGAGTAATTAATGGAATTAATGTTGAAGAAGTTAATTTTAATGCAACAGCTTTTGGAAAAGTTATTCAAAGAGATTATGTGTGGAAACTAAAAGATCAACAAAAATTAATCAAATCTATTTGTGAGGATTCAAATATTGGAACTTTTATTTTTAGACTTCGTTCTGATGAATGGATTGATGAGCAAACAAAAAACGGAAATACAAATGTCGCTTATCAAGATTGTATTGATGGACAACAACGATTAAAAACTATTATTAGGTTTTTTAATAATGAATTTCCTGATGAAAATGGAATTTATTATAAAGATTTTAGCGATAACGCACAAAAAAAGTTTAAAAGATTTAACAACCTTGCTTATTTTGAAATGAAAGAAGATACAACCGACATGGAAGCGTTAGATGCTTTTTTAAATGTTAATATTGCTGGTGTTCCACAAACTGAAAAACATATTGAAAAAATGAAGAAATTAAAAGAGGATAACTCTTAGGAAAAAATGATGGAAACTGATAAAAATAAAATGAAGAAATATAAACATAAACTTAGAAAACGTCATTTTAAAAAAGCAATTAAATTTATAAATGTTGATTTGGCTGTAAAATCAATAATGAATAAAATGGTTGTTATTTCTATTGAGATTATAAGAAATGAGCGTCACTTGTATGCTTTAAATGAGGAAAATTCTTATTTTGTTAATAACAGAAAAAAAATTATATCTAAGTTATATAAGAAATTAAGAGAGTGTATGCTAACATTACAAGCTATAGAAATGACTGTATTTAATGATTCTGTAGCTTTTTCAAAAAAAATAGATGAAGAATCTAAAAATTTGGATTTTCAAAATGTAAAATATTCAGATATACAACGTGCAAAAAAGATTATATCTAATGCGTTGACAGGTAAAAAAAAGTTTGTTTATGATGAAAAAATTGAAATATATCAAATTTTAGAAACTGAATTACAAACTGATATAGATGCGTTTATTTCTGATATAGCAGATAGTGCAAATTCAATTGAAGAATCAAAAGAATTAATTACTGAAATATTAGATGATAATGTCAATGACTTAAGAAAAAAAATAAGTGATGCTAGATGTACATTATCGATGTTAAAACAATCACTTCATATTGATCGACAAACATTTGATAAATTGGTAAAAAATGCGGTAAATTCTCAAAGTAGTAGTGAGTTTGTTAAAAGTACTTTAAATGAAATAATTCAATAGTTTTACGAGTAACATATCAAATAATGAATAAACAATACGATCCTTTTAAAGGAAATTCTTATAAGAATAAAACTGATACAATGAGAAAATCATTGAAAGGTGTACTTTATGAATGCGGGTACTTAGCACTTTCATCAACAAATGTGACAGAAAATGGTGTTATAAAATATCCAGAAAAAATTGGTGGTATTTATATTGATACCTGTACTCTCGATCCAATTGCATACGGAAAGAAAATACAAAGGGGATACGAATGGAAACTAGAACATAAATTAAAATTACTAAAATCAATTTATAATGATATATTCATTGGAACTTTTATTGTTCGTGAATATTCCTATAATAGGGATATTGCTTTTCGTGGTGTGCTTGATGGCAAACAAAAACTAAGCACGATTGTTGGCTTTATGAATAATGAATTTCCAGATCAGAATGGAAAATATTTTAAAGATTTTTCAAAAGAATCAAAAGATAAGTTTTTAAAGTTTATGAATCAGAATTTTGTGCTTATGAGCCAAGAAACAACTGACGATGATGCTTGTCAAATAATGATAGATGTTAATGACACTGG
>JAHWHN010000122.1 GCA_019323235.1 Candidatus Woesearchaeota archaeon
ATATGTGTGGAGCTAAGTTCTTAACTTTCCATGCTGGCTTTTATTTAGGTCAAGATAAAGAAGAAGTTTATAAAAAAATAAGAGATGCTTTAGAAGAGGTTAAAGAAAAATTAGATTCTGAAGATTGTAAGATTATGTTAAGACCTGAATTGACAGGTAAAGAAACACAATTTGGAAATTTACAAGAATTAGTTAGATTAAGTAAAGACCTGGGAATTTTACCATGTATTGATTTTGCTCACATGCATGCCAGAAATGGAAAGCATAATTCAGAATCAGAATTTAGAGAAACTTTAGAATATTTAGAAAAAGAATTAGATTGTTTGAAGAATATGCATATTCACATGGCGGGTATTAATTATGGTGAAAAAGGTGAGAAAAACCATTTAATGTTAGAAGAATCTGATATGAGATGGAAAGAATTATTAAAGGTGTGGAAAGAATTTGATATTAAAGGTATTGTGACTTGTGAAAGTCCGAATATTGAATTAGATGCAATAAAGATGAAAAAATATTATGAAGGTTTGTAAACATGAACAGAGATAGAGCATTAAGACAATTGGAAGCGTTGAAGAAATATATGATTCCTCAAAGGTTAGCGGCAGAAGGCTGGGATCAAGAATGGAAGACTTTAATTTCAACTTTATTATCTGCTAGAACTTTAGATGAGACTACAATTAGAGTTTGTGAAAAATTATTTAATAAATATCCTTCTGTTTTTAAATTATCTAAAGCTAAACTAGAAGATGTTCAAAAAATTATAAATCCAGTAAATTATTTTAGAAATAAATCTAAATATGTTATTAAGTGTTGTAATGAATTACATGAAATATTTGGTGATAAAGTTCCAATGAATATTGAAGATATGACTAAACTAACTGGAGTGGGTAGAAAAACTGCTAATGTAGTTATGTCAGAATACGGTTTTCCAGGAGTGGGAGTTGATACACATGTTCAAAGAATTTCTTATAAATTAGGCTGGGTTAAAGAAAAAAATAATGCCGAGAAGATTGAACATGAATTGAAAAAATTATTTCCTAAAGAAAAATGGAATGATATAAATACTACCTTAGTAAATGTTGGTAGAAGTAATAGAGGAAAGAAAGAAGATATAATTTTAGATGAGATTAAAAAAATAAAATGAGAACAGAAAAAGAATTTACATTTGAAAACATTAAAATTCCTATAATAATAGAAGATTCAAAAATAAAAGGGCCTATTGTTTTAATTACTTCTTTAATGCATGGTGATGAGTGGAATGGTTATGAAACTTGTAAATTAGTAATTAAAAAAGTAAAGAATAAACTAAAAAAAGGAAAGATTATTTTCATACCAATGATTAATCCAATAGGATATAAAAACAAAACAAGATATTTTAATGATGTTGATTTAAATCATCTTTTTCCTGGCAACAACAATGGAAGTTTTGAAGAAAGATATGTTTATAAATTATTTAATCAATTCAAAAAAGTAGACATTCATCTAGATTTACATGCTTCAAGACACAGACAAAAAAATAAGTTTCATCTCAGAACTAATATTAGTCACACTAAAGATTTAGTTCCTTATTTGGAATCAGATGTTGTTATTAATTCAAAACCAACAATTACTACAATGCGTGGTTCTTTAGAAAAGGATAATGTTAAATCATTGACTTTAGAAATTGGAGGAAGTTTGAAAAAACAAAAATTATTAGTAAGGAAGGTTGCTAATGATATTTTAAATCTTTTATCCAGTATTGAAATGATTGATGGTAATGCTAAAAGAACTATGCCAATAATTCTAAATAAAAATTTTAGAAAGGTTTGTAATGAAGATGGTAAGATTAAACTAAACATAAAACCTTTAGAGTATATTAAAAAAGGTCAAATTATTGGAAAATTGAATAATAAATTAATTGTCTCTGAACATTCAGGAATTGTTATTAGTCAAGCACATGATGGACTAATCAAGACTGGAGACACTATATTATTCATGGGAAATTAACAGAAAGATATATAAACTAAATTAAATGGATAGACTCGAATGGTTAACATTTTAATAACGTCACCAAATAATCAAACTTTGGTCGGAACAGTATTTAGCTTAAGAGAAGCTTTCTACTGTAAGCTCTATGGCATTGATAGAGTTAAAAATAATATTTCAACCCACCTTCTTAATGAATCTTATTTATACCCTTCAAACGATGAAAAATACTTAAATAAAATATTAAAATTATGTAAAAAACATAAAATTCAATTAATAATTCCTCACACAATTAAAGACAGATTATTGATAAATAATATTAAAGATAAAATTGAAGAGATGAACATAAAGATTCTTTCTTCCTCTCCAGAATCAATTGAATTAGTAGAAGATAAAAATAAATTTTCTAATGTTTGTAAAGAATTAAAGATTCCTATACCTAAACAATATGTTGTTTCTAATAAAAAAGATCTTAAGAATAGAGCAAAAAAACTAGGTTATCCAAATAAGAAAGTTATTGTAAAACCTGTAAAATCTAGAGGAAGTAGGGGATTCAGAATATTAGATGAAAATGTTGATGGTAAATCTATTTTTTATACTGAAAATCAAGGTAATAATAAGACTACTTTAAATGCATTAATTGAAATATTGGGAGATGAATTCCCAGAATTAATTATAGCAGAATATTTACCAGGAAAAGAATATACTATTGATTGTGTAAGACATGATAATGTTTTCTTTGCTATACCAAGATTAAGAAAAGAAGTAAAAATGGGGTTGACTTTTGAGGGCAAAATTGAAAGAAATGAATTATTAATCAAATATGCTAAAAAGATGAGTAAAAGAATGGGACTTACTTCAGTATTTGGTTTTCAATTTAAAGAAGATGAAGATGGCGTCTATAAAGCAATTGATTGTAATCCAAGAATTCAAGGAACTATGATAATGAGCGCATTAGCTGGTGCTAATGTAATTGGAATTAGTGCTAAAAGTCTTCTTGGAAAAACGATTAAAGAGCCAGAAATTGATTGGGATATGTCTTTCACTAGATTATGGAATGGTTTGGGCGTTGGAGAAAAGAAAAGACATATTTGCATTGATATTCAATAATTCTTAATTTAATATTTTAATTTCTATTTTATCCTTAATATAAAAATTAATAAATGAACTCTAAATTTCATTTTATATGGCTCAAAGACTACAATCTCCATCATCTATTAATTTATACCGTCAATGTCCTAGAAAGTATTTTTATCAATATATTTTAAAATTACCAACTAAAAAAAGTATTCATTTAGTAAGAGGAGTTGTTGCTCATCAAGTTTTAGAAGATTTCTTTAAATTAGATCCAGAAAAACTTCCTTCAGAAAATTATGAGTTTGTTCTTAAAACTTTAATAATGGATATGCTGAATAAAGAATGGGCTAAAGAAAAAGAAAAATTTGATGAATTAGAGATGGATGAACATGATTTAGAGTTTTATAGAACAGAAACTAAGGAAATGTTTGAAAATTGGGTTAGTGGTTTTATTAATAAATTAAATGTTGAAATGCAAGAACTACCATTTCAGGAAGCATTTAAGAAATTAACGCCAGTTACTGAAAAGTATTATCATTCTGAAAGTCATCAAGTTCGGGGGTATATAGATGCAATTCATGAATGGGGAGATAATGTTCATATTTTAGATTATAAAACTTCTAAAAGAGCTAAAATTGGCCCAGAATATAGATTACAATTAGGCATTTATGCCATGATGTACCAACAAGAACATGGTAAAAAACCAGATAAAGTCGGAATTAATTTTCTAAAATTTGATGAAATGTTTATTCCTGTTGATGATGCTTTAATTAAAGAAGCAGAAGATGCTTGCTATGAAATCCAAGAAAAGACTAAGTTTGATAATATTGAACACTATCCAAAGAATATAACTCCATTATGTAAATGGTCAACGGGTCAATGTGATTTCTATGAAAGATGCTCAAGAGAGTAAAACTTATAAAAGTTAAAAATATTAATAATAAAATGAATTACAAAACTAGAAAATCTTCAATTGGATATTTATTGGGAATTAATGCAATTATATATATTATACAATTATTAGTCCCTAAATTTAATGAAATGTTCTTACTAGATTCATCTTTAGTATGGAATGAACCTTGGAGATTAGTTACTTCTATGTTTATGCATTCAACTTTAAGTTTAAATCATTTATTGTTTAATATGTATGCCCTATTCTTATTTGGTGGTTTGATGGAGCAAATGATTGGAACAAAGAGATTCTTAAAAGTTTATTTTGTTTCAGGAATAGTTGCAGGAATTATTTTTTCAATATTTACACCAGGTAAAGCTGTTGGTGCGAGTGGAGCAATTATGGGTATCTTGGGATTGACAATAATGTTACTTCCAAATATGAAAGTTTTATTTTTCTTTGTAATTCCTATGAGTATGAGAACAGCAGGAATTATTTTTGCGTTAATTGATATTTTAGGATTGTTTAATCCTTATTCTAGAATTGCTAATGCTGCTCATTTAGGAGGATTGGTAATTGGTTTATTATATGGATTTTACTTATTAAGACAAAAGAAAAATTTTAATAAAAATTTTACAGGTGTTCAAGTAGTAAGTCATCAAGGTCATAATTACCATACAAAAAATTCTCAAGAAATGACTGATGAAGATATTGATAACTATTTAAAATACGGAAGATTATAATGTCAATTAATCCAAAATGTGATAAGTGTAAAAAAGAATTAAATGATTTTGGAGGAATTCTATTGAGTCCTCCTACTAACGACATGGTTAGAAAATATCATTTATGTAAAAATTGTTATCAAGAAATTGTTGATGAGTTTTAGTTCTGGACTCCACGTTACTCGTAACGTAGAGCTTCTGTTGGTTTTAGTTTAGATGCTTGATATGCTGGTGCTACACCAGATATTGCTCCAACAATTGTTGCAAAGGCTACACAACCAGCAAATAAATACCAAGAATAATGAGGACTTAAAAAACCCCAACCTAAATTAGCTAAAACATTTGCAGTAGTGGAAGAGAATGCCCATCCTACTAAAACTCCAATTGCTCCTGCTACGAAACCTAAGAATGAAGATTCAAATAAAAATATGTTAAAGATTTCAGAATTTTTAGCACCAATTGATTTAATAATTCCAATTTCTTTAATTCTTTCTAATACTGATGTAATCATAGTATTGGCAGTATTGATAGCAGATACAACTACGGAGATTAAAGCTACTAATACTATGAATCCAATTATTATGTTTAGAACTGTTCCAAATGCTTCAATTTGGTCTTGGAATGATTGAATAGTAAATGTTTCTGCACCTTCTGCTTCATTTCTATTCTTTCTTAATTCTTTTTTTGCTCTTTCAATTGTTCCATCCATATCATCTAAAGGAGCTCTACCTACCAACATTGTGTAATCTGTTTCATTTGGAAATAATCTTAAAAAACCCTCTTCTGACATATAAATATTAGAATCATCTTGAGGATTACCAATAGATTCAAAGAAACCAATTACTTTAAAATCTTGACCATTGATTTCTATCTTATCATTAAGCTTCAATCCTTTAGGAAATATTTTATTATCAATTTGATAATTATAACCTAAAGCTACTTTATTTGTATCACCAGTTTGAACGTTTCTTCCTTTTTCAACATCGATACCAAAGGATTCTATAAGTAAATCTGTTTTTGGATCAGATGCAGATATGAAAACAAATCTTTTTGTTTTACCTTGAGTTACTTCAACAACTTTGAAATAATAACCAATTAAGTCTAAAACTCCTCTTGTTTTAGATACTGTATCTAAATCATTTTGACTAAAAGTAATATCTGATAAACCTGGGGCTCCAAGACCTCTACCTTGTATCATAAATTTATCAGCGGAACCTCCAGTAGAGAGTTCATCAACATAATCATATAATCCCCATCCAAAACTAATAAATATAAAAATAGTTGCAATACCAACAAAGATAGATAAAATAGTTAAGAAACTTCTTGCTTTTCTCTTTCCCAAATTTCTCAATGAATATTTTACATTCTCTTCGCTAATCATTTTGTTTTATTTAACCTCTTAAGGCATCTACTGGTTTCTGACGAGCTGCATTCATTGCTGGAACTAAACCAGCTATACAACCAATAGTGAATGTTCCAATTAATGTTGTTACTATTAACATCATATTTAATGAAGGACTAATTTGTGCTCCAAGGAAATTATTAATTCCAATTGTTCCAACATAAGCAATAATACTTCCAACAGTTACTCCAATTATTCCACCAATTAATCCCATAATTCCTGATTCTATTAAAAATTGATAAAAAATATCTGAATTTCTAGCACCAATTGCTTTCATAACTCCAATTTGAGTTTTTCTTTCTAAAACAGCAGTAGTCATTGTGTTAACAATTCCCAAAGCTCCAACTAAAACAGAAATTAAAGCAATCATACCAACAAAAATTTGTACTCCTGATAAAACACTATTAACAGTACTTAATGCAGCTTGAGGCGTTTGAACTTCAAAGTCTTCTTCTCCGATTTTTACATCTCTTCTTTTTCTCATTAATTTTTCAATATCTTCTTTTGCTTTATCCATTAATTCTTTATTTTTTACTTTGACTGCAATTATATCAACCTCATCATGATTATCTACTAAATCTCGTAAAGGCTCTTCATTTACTGCAACTATATTATCAAAAATAAAACTTCCTTTCTTTTCTAAAATACCAACTACTTCAAATCTTTCACCTTCTAACAAAACAGTATTTCCTACTTTGATAGGTTTTTCAAAACCATTATCTTCTTTCATAAAATTATAACCAAGAACTACTCTTTTATTATCACCATCTTTTAATAATCTTCCAGATACTGTTTCTAATTCTAAAGCTTCTTCTGCAAATTTTCTATTTTCACCATCAGGCATACTCATAGCAGCTCCAAATCCTACTATATTATTAAATTCTAGTTGTCCACCCTCCAGGACTCTAGCAAACGATAATTCTACGGTAGAAAGTTTTCTTATTTCTTCAACATCTTCATTAACTAAGGGTTTTGATACTGCTGTACCTGGAGGTCCTAATCCTGAAATGCCCCCTGCTTGAACTGAGATTACTTCTGTAGAACTAATTCCAAATTGAGAACTAACTGCTGCTTTCAATCCCTCTCCCAAACCAATTAAAGAAACTACTGCTGCAACACCTATAAATATACCTAAAAGAGTCAACCAACTTCTCAAACTTCTATGAGTTAAATTTCTCCAAGCTATTCTAATATAATCTAAAAGCATTATTCAAAAACATAAAAAAATATGTTCCCCTTATTTTTTCTTTCTAGCTGTAAAGTAATATACTACTGCACCAAATAATGTTGTTAATACTAAAATAATTACCCAAACTATTTTTTTATACCTAGGCATTCTTCTTTGAAGTAAATCGAACAACATCATTAACCAAAAGATTATTACGAAAACTAAAACAACAAAGCTAAAATATGCACTAACCGGATTTCCAGCAGCTTTTAGTCCTAGTTTTTTTGCTTCTCTTGTAGAAAATGTATCTAAACTTAAAGAAACTTCTTCAATATATTCTTTATTTAAAGAATCTTTATACTTTAAATCAAATAATAAAGGAATTGCTCTACCATTTGAAACTAAATAAATATCAAAATCAGCTGTTTCGAAATCATCACTATCAATATTTCCTAAGTAAAGATGTTTTGAAGATAGAACTTTATAGTCATCACTTTCTTTCATAATTAATTCTACAAATTTTACTTCATCTACACCAACATTTGAAATACTAATTGAAACAGAACCTTTATCACCAGTTGTGAATACTTCAGATCCATCTATTCCTTTAATTAAATTTGGTTTTTCCATTAAGATTAAACCAAAATAAACTGTTTTAGTTTCTTGATTACCTTCATTATCATAATATGACATTACAAGAGGAACATTATATACTACCTCACTAGCATCCCCTTCAGAGATTAAATTGAACATAAGTTCTAACTCTTCTCCAGAATCTAATACTTTTACATATTGTTCGTCTGTTGATCCAAGTGTTACAAAAGTTGAAGAGTTTAATTTAAATTTTAAATTTCTTAAAGCAGATTCAGCTTCATTTGAAACTAATATTTTTAATTCGAAAGGTTCTCCAGGCATTGGAGAAGATGGTTCTGTTGTAATTTTTTTAATATTTAATATAGTTTCTTGAGTATCAACACTTATTTGAAAATCTTGAGAATAAACCCACTCATTACCTTTAAATCGGTATCTTAATTTAATATCGTTATCTCCCTCAATTGCATCATCACTAACTCTTAATTTCCATTTAACAGTTAAAGATTGGTCGCTATTAATTCCAGTAGATAAAGTACCATATTTTCTTAGTGCTCTCTCGCCAGAATCTAATGAAAAAGGGAATTTTGGTAAGATTTCAACTTCAAAATCTTCTAGTGCATTACCACCATAATTTTCAATATTAAATCTTACTTCTACATAATTACCTGGTTCTACTTTTACTGGGTCTTGAGATAGTAAAGAAGTTGTTACCCAATTTCCATCAGTAACTACTCCCGCAAAAGCTAATGTTGATAACATTAACGTCATAAAGAACCAAATAACTATTTTTCTATTCATTTTTTAATCTCCCTTAAGTATTAAAATTTTCATTTATATATTTATCTATTTTATTTCAAAAATTTGTGATTATTTTCACTTTTTACAATGACTCCATCCATTAAGGATTCTATTCTTTTTGCATTTTCAGCAGTTACTCTATCATGAGTTACCATAATTATTGTTTTACCCTGTTGATTTAACTTTCTTAAATAATGCATAACTATAACTCCTGTTTTACTATCTAGGTTACCAGTTGGTTCATCTGCCAAAATTACTTCTGGGTCATTTGCTAATGCTCTTGCTATAGCAACTCTCTGTTGTTGACCACCAGACATTTCATTAGGTCTATTATCCATCCTATCTCCAAGTTCAACTAACCTTAATAATTCTTCAGCTTTTTGTTCACGTTCTTCTTTAGTTAATCCTTGAAAAATCATAGGAAGAATCACATTTTCTTTTGCTGTTAAAGTATTTATTAAGTTAAATTGTTGAAATACGAATCCAATTTTTTTACCACGAATTGTTGCTAATTCTGATTCATGTAATTTGGAAATATCATGCCCATCTAAGAAAATTTTACCTTTAGAAGGCACGTCTAGACATCCAATCATGTTCAAAGCAGTAGATTTACCACTACCTGAAGGACCACCAATAGAAACAAACTCTCCTTTGTGAACCTTAAAATTTAAACCTCTTAAAGCATGAATCTTATTTTCTCCAACCTCATAAGTTTTCCATACTTCATCTAACTCTATAATTGGTCTTTCACTAGATTTTGTCATAATAATTAATAATTTGTATTAAACATTTAAATGTTTTGATTTATGATTCTTTAAAAGAATAATAACTTAATAAAGTAACAATTCCCAAACCTACAAAAAAGGCTATATATTTTTGAAATGGTACTCCTGATATTGTTTCTGGCCATCCTTTTGTTGCTTCAAAGAATACAAAAATTGTTGCAATTGCTGGAGGATGTTCTATTCTCAATAATGCCATTAAGACTCCAGCAAGTAATAAAGTAATTCCGATAGCGGATGAAATCAGTAAAGGTCCTGTAAAAGGTATATTATTAACAATTATTGGACCCATAAATATTGATGCAAACGCTAAGAGATGACCAAATAGAACATTTTTCCAATGTGCAAATTCAGAACCTTCCCTCATGAAAATCATAAATAAAGATGCGGCAAAAGGCGGTATCATTAAAGGAGTATTTAATAAAGTCCCAACAAATGTAATTAGAACAAGAGTTACTGCAAGTAAAGGCATTTTTTCAATGTCTTTTAACATAGTTTCTTCAGGCATATTTTTAAAATAGTTATATGGTATTTAAATTTAATTAAAAATAAAGTTCAAATCCAAAAGAATTTTTTAATATAAATTAGAAAATGGTAGCGGAGAGTGGATTTGAACCACCGACCTCCGGGTTATGAGCCCGACGAGCACTCCTGACTGCTCCACTCCGCTAAGGAGAGGGAAGTCAGATATGCTTTATAAAACTTGCTATTTTTAGAAAGATTACATTAAATCTGATTAAAACTAATAAAAATGTAAAAAATAGAATTAAAAAATTAATATTGAACACTTAATTTATCTTTTTTTCTTTTAAATATCATAGCTGGCTGATCTAAGCCATCTTTTTTAACTAATAGAACATTTAAAGGGATTACTGAAACTAATTCCCAACCTTCTGAACCCATTTTATTAATAACTTTTTCAATTTTTTCTATAGTTACAGCTCTTCTTGCTTCAACAGAATCTAAAGATAACTTAATTACTCTAAATTCCCACTCATCTCCTTGAGTTGAACTTGGTACATTTAAATTAACATAAGTTTCCTTTGGTTGAACTTGTTGAACACTTTGAGTATTATATTGGTTATCATATGTATAATTTAAAGAATTATTGTTTAAATTAACATATCTATCATCACTTTTGCTATCTTCAACAGAACCTTCTTTTATACAAATCTCACAAAAAATATCACCTGATTCAGCAGTATAGATCTTTTCAAAAAAACCGAACTTTTTCCCACAACTTTTACATGCTTTCATAATTCTACTATTTACTTTTAATTTTTAAAGATATATGTTTTTGATTAAATAGTTTTCAAATAATATTAATGTGATTTTTAAAGAAATTTCATTGAAATATATTCTGAAATAAGGAAAGATTAAAAAATAATCTAAAATCTAATTATTTTATGACTTTTTATGAAATTAAGAGAAATGTGCCTACTGAGTTTAAATTAATCATATTTTTGATAATATTAGCAGGCATAATTACAACTTTAATGGTTGTTAAAGTTGAGGTAGAAGAAGAATATATTGATGAAGTTAATGAAGAGTTTATCATATCAAATATTACTCAAGAAGTAATAAATGAAACTAAAACAATTAATATTTCAAAAACTAAATCTGAACCAATTGGATATAAAGTCATAAAAGATTCTGTATTAAGAAATAAATATGAAAATGAAAAGAAGTATTTGTCTCAAAAATATGATATTATTTTTGATGAAGAGATTACTTTTTGTGTATTGGGAGAATATAAGTTAATTGAGAATTATAGATTAGTTAATGTTGATGATGTAGAAATCTGTTTTGAGAATGAAACTTCTAAAAATATTGAGTTAAAAGAAATTTATGTTGGAATCAAAGATGACTTTCATTTTGAGTTTAATATAACTTACTCACCAACTAAAAATGTAACAACTTATGAAATTTCTTATGAAACAGTTCCAAAGATTGTTAATGTAACTATTAATGACACTATTGTTAAAACAGATAATGTTACAAAAACAAGAATAAAAGAAATTTCTTTAATGAAATGGATTTTGGGTTAGGTCTTTATTTTAATTTAAAGACACATCTTTCTACAACCCAATTTTTATTTTCTTTTTCAGCATTTACAGCTTTCTCAAATACTTCAAAAGAACAAGCACCACTAATAATTCTTCCATTCACTAAAAATCCAGGAGTTCCTTTTATTCCTAATTTATCTCCTTCTTTCATATCATCCTGAACTTTGTTGAATTTTATTCCAGAATCTAAACAATCATTAAATTCTTCAAGATTTAAGTTTAAAGATGAAGCATATTCTTTGTATGTTTGAACACCATCTCCAATTCCTTCATTGAAGATTTTATCATGCATTTCCCAAAACATTTCTTGATCAGCAGCACATTCTGTTGCTTCTGCTGCCTTTTGAGCATTTTTGTGAAAGTTTAAAGGATAGTGTTTAAAGATTAACTTTGCATCTCCTGTTTCAATTAATTTCTCAACTAATTCTGGATAAGTATCTCTACTAAACCTTACACAATAAGGACATTCAAAATCACTCCATTCTATAATTTTCACAGTAGCATTTTCATTACCTTTTAGATTACCCTCAATTTTAGAATCATTTTGTTTTGGAATTAAAGTTGATTCAGAATTAAAATAATAAAAATAGTAAACTATAACTAATAATAATAAAATTAAACCAATTGATTTTGACAAACTTATTCGTTCTATATCTTTTTTCAAAAGTATCACCTCAATAATGTATTTATAGAATTTAGTTTATTAAAAACTTTTGTTTTTTAGAGAAAATAAAAATAAAAAAATAAAAATGAATCAAATTTGATTCAATTTTGATAATTGCTTATTCTGCTAATTTTTTTTCAATTATTGTTTTGAAGTTTTCGAAAGGTTGAGCTCCAGAAACTAATTCACCATTAATTATAAATCCAGGAGTTCCTCTAATTCCAACTTTTCCACCATCAGCCATATCTTTAGCAATTTCTTCAGCCATTCTTCCAGAGTCTAAACATTCGTTAAATTGTTCAGTGTTTAAACCAATATCTCCAGCGAATTTTTTGAATGATGAAACGCCACCAGCAACACCTTGCTCGAATAAGATATCATGCATTTCATAATACTTTCCTTGTTCTCCAGCACATTCTGCAGCTTCAGATGCTTTTTGAGCTTGCTTATGGAAACTTAAAGGATAATCTCTAAATACAAACTTAACTTTTCCTGTATCAATATATTCTTCTTTAATTTGTAAGTAAGTATCTCTATAGAATCTTGCACAGAAAGGACATTCAAAGTCACTCCATTCTACAATTGTAACTGGTGCATCTGCATCTCCTTTAATCTGGTCATTTTCAATTAATGATTCCATATCATTTACATTTGCAACTATACTTAAGTCATGTTCTTCTTTTTCATAATCCCCAGTTTTCACATCATTATCAGATACACTTTTACTTCCTGAGAATCCATCAGTATAAACTGCTACTACAAATAATACTAAAAGTATTAAAGAAGTTATTTTCCAGAAACCAATACAACCCATTGGTCCATTAGAACAACATTTTTTTTTTGAACTATGTTCGTGTTTTTTTTCTTCACTCATTTTTTACTCTCCACTTGTTTTTTTTGTTTTTTTAATATAATTGTTTTTTAATATAAAAATAGTTATTTAACTAATTAACTATTCTTCTACAATAATTTTTCCACCCATTGTTTGATGGCCCTCTCCACAATAAACTGCACACTTCCATTCATACTCTCCAGTTTCGTTTATTGAAAAGATTAATTCCTCAGTACCTTTAATTCCTAATTCAGGTATTCTGATTCCGTGATCAGTATCAGCATTTACTATTTCTAACTTAACTGTTTCACCTTTTTTGATTACAATCTCATCTGGATTGTACATAAATCTCTCTGCATCAATTTTTATTGTTCTAAATTGGTTTTCAATTTGAGAACCCTCATCATTTTCTAATTCTACTTCTTTTACTTCGCTACTTTGTTCTTGTACAGAACAACCAACTAAGAATAAAGTTAATAATAAACTAATAAATAATAATTTTTTCATTTTTCACCTCTTAAATAAAAAGATTTTTTGATGATTCTAAATCTGACTTATCTATTATAATGTTGTCCCCTTCAACTTCATGTGGCAAATAGCCTGGCCAACAACCTCTTCCAGTATTCTTAGTACCTAATTGATCAATCTTAAAAGATCTTCCACAATTATTACAAATCATATCATCTCCAACTTGTCTATAACCTTTTGCGCCACCACACACTTCACAACCATCTAATGCTGTTTTTACATTTCCATTAGAATCAAGAACTGCAAAGTATTTTACTTCAACACCATTTGAATAATGAGTATAGTAATGTGTATTAGTTGATAATTCTGACATTGGAATAGATATTACATCTTCAGTGTTTGATGTATCAACTAAGGAAGCACTATTTGCAGTACAACCAACTAAAAAAATTGAAAAAAGAGCTAAAAAGCTCAAAATAATTTCTCTTTTCATTTTTCTATTTGTAGAATATCTTGTAGTCATACTTACCTGATCCTATGAATAAGATTAGTAAGAAACATACTAGATATAAAGTTGCTAATTCTCCACCATTCATAATTGGGAATAATGCTTTGAATGCATGAACTTTAAAATAAGCTCCTATCATTACAATTAATCCAACTGCTGAGAAGAATCTAGTTAGTAACCCTATTGCTACAAACAATCCTGCTAACAATTCTAATATTCCAATTAATCCCATAAATGAGAAAATTGGTTGCGCTGTTCCCCCAACTACTCCGAATACCTTTTGTAATCCATGGAACATGAATAATAATCCCACTATTAATCGGAATACAAAGTATACTACTTCTTGATTTTTGTCTAAAAAGTCTTTCATTTTTCCTCCCTAGTATAAAAAAGATACTATGCATTTATATAATTTTTCGTTATATTTATTTTTCATACCTTTTTTTTATTACTATAATTTCTTGATTTTCAGTAGTAATGAATTAGATACTACTGATACTGAACTTAAAGCCATTGCTCCACCCGCAATCATTGGACTTAATAACCATCCTGTAAATGGATATAATAATCCTGCAGCAACTGGAATTCCCAAAGTATTGTAAAATAAAGCCCAAAACATATTTTGTTTTATTTTAGACATTGTCATTCTACTTAGTTTTATGGCTTTTACAACATCATCTAAATTGTCTTTCATTAAAACAATATCTCCAGATTCCATTGCAACATCAGTTCCTGAACCCATTGCTATTCCAATATCTGCTTGTGCTAATGCTGGAGCATCGTTAATTCCATCTCCAACCATTGCAACCACTCCACTTTTTTGAAGTTTCTTAACATATTTTGCTTTATCTTCTGGTAAAACTTCTGCAAAGAAATTGTTTACTTTTACAATTTTAGCTATTGCTTTTGCAGTTCTTCTATTATCACCAGTAATCATATAAACTTTAATTCCCATTTTTCTTAATTTCTTAATTGCTAATGGAGATGTTGGTTTAATTGTATCTGCTACTGCAATTAATCCTAGAAGAGTTTTTCCTTGAGATAACATCATTACAGTTTTTCCTTGTTCTTCTAAAGTATTAATTTGAGATTTATATTTTGAAAGATTTATTGATTTGTCTTTCATTAATTTTGAATTCCCAAAGAAAAATTGTTTTTTTGATATCTTTGCCTCAATACCATGTCCAGGTATTGCTTTAAAATTTGTTACTTTTTTAAATTTGACTTTTTCTTCGTTTGCTTTTTTAACAATTGCTTCCGCTAAAGGATGTTCACTTTCTTTTTCTAAACTTCCAGCTATTTCTAAAAATTCAGATTCTTTTTGTTTTCCAAAAGTTACTATATCTGTTACTTCAGGAGTTCCTTTTGTGATAGTACCTGTTTTATCTAGAATAACACTTTTAATTTTGTGAGCAGTTTCTAAAGCTTCCCCGCCCTTTATCAAAATTCCTTTCTTAGCACCTTTCCCTGTTCCAACCATAATTGCCGTTGGTGTTGCTAAACCTAAAGCACAAGGACAAGCTATTACTAATACTGAAATTGAAGCGATTAATGCAAAACTAAACTCTGATCCAAGTATTAAAAACCATGTTACATAAGTTATGATTGCTACTGCCAATACACCAGGTACAAAAAATGCTGAAATCATATCTGCAAATCTTTGAATAGGAGCTTTACTTCCTTGAGCATCTTCTATTAATTTAATAATTCTTGCTAATGTAGTATTTGCTCCAATTTTTGTTGCCTTGAATTTAAAAGATCCATGCTTATTAATTGTTGCTCCAATTACTTCATCATCTTTTTTCTTTTCAACAGGAATACTTTCTCCAGTAACCATTGATTCATCAACTGAAGAATTTCCACTAACTAAAATTCCATCTACAGGAATCTTCTCTCCAGGTCTTACTAATATTATGTCATTTAACTGAACTTCATCAACCTTGATTTTTACTTCTTTATTATTTCTAATTACTGTTGCAAATTTTGGTTTTAAGCCAATTAATTTTTTAATTGCTTCAGAAGTTTTACCTTTTGCTTTTGCTTCTAACCATCTTCCAAATACAACAATAGTGATTAATACAGCTGATGCTTCAAAATAAACATGTCCATGTCCAGAAATTAAAACATAAACACTATAAAAGTAAGCAGCTGAAGTACCCATTACTATTAATGAGTCCATATTTGCACTCTTACCTTTTAAAGCTAGCCAAGCACTTTTGTACATTGGCCATGCAACATAAAATTGAACAGGTGTCGAGAAAATAGCCATAATAAAATCTTGCATAGGGATAGGGTTCTTCATAAAGAACATTCCTAATATGAAAACAGGCAAAGTAAAAATTAAACTAAATATAAAATCATGAAACATTTTTTGCATTTCTACTTTTTGTTTCTTTGCTTCTTTTTTATAATCAGTAAAAGTTGATTCTTTAGCACTATATCCTTTGCCATTAATTGTCTCAATGATTTTAGAATAATCTATTTTTTTATCATCAAACTCAATTGTTCCTTTTTTTGTTGCTACATTTACATTAGCATTAATGATACCTTCTTTTTTTAGAAGTGCTCTACTAATTATTGCTGAACAACTTGCACAATGCATACCCTCAATATCTAAAGTTACTTTTTTATTTGTCATAATTATCTAGCTCCACAACCACAAGAGCCTCCAGTTTTTGCTCCACAAGTTGAACCACCACAACTACCACCGCAAGAACCTGCTGTTTTTGTTGTTGGGGCAGATGTTTCTGCAACTTGTACTTGCTCTACTGAATCTATATCGTCTGTAACTATAAATGTTCCGGGTATCATGCCCATCCAACAGCTCCAAGATATTGTTCCGACTTCTTCAGGAGTAAACTCTATTACTTGTTCTCCTTCTTTAATGTCAAATTCTAAGCCTAATTTTGGTACATTAATAGCATTATTACAACCAGTTACCTCTTTACCATTAATCTTCCATTTTACTGGGACTCCTTTTTTCAATACAAAATTATCAGGTGTCCAACCATATCTATCAACAGTCATTTCAATTACTTGAAAATCATCTTCCATGTTTACTGAGCCACCAGTAATTGGGCTTCCAGCTGTTAATGAAGATAAATCATAACCACTACCTGTTAAAGCTAAACCTCTGTTTACCATAATTAATCCAAGTAATATTACTATTACTCCAGATGCTTTTAATAATTTATGAGTTGCTTTTTTTGAAATAAATGAAGTAATATATCCAAATCCTAACATTACTGGTAAAGTACCTAGACCGAATACAAATAATGTTTTAGCTCCTTCAATCATACTTCCAGTTCCTGCTGCCATTATATAAATTGCCTGTAAAGGGCCACATGCAATCATTAAACCATTTAATAATCCAATTACAAATGGACTATTTGTTTTATTTCTTGTTAATTTTGCAACAGAAGAGGGTAGAGGAATTCTTACCTTTCTGAGTATGGGAAATACGTTTAGCATGTTTAATCCAAATAGAATTAAAAACAATCCGGCAAGAATTCCAGCAACACCCCTCATTAAAGGTGTGAATGCAATAATTGATCCTAGTAAACCAAACGCTGCTCCAATTATTGTGTAAGATAATGTTTTTCCAATTGCATATTTAGTATGTAATAAATGTGGATGTTCATCTGGATTTTTAGCAGTATAACTTACTACGAAACCACCACACATACTAATACAATGAAATCCAGTAAGTAATCCAACAATAAATAATAAACCATAACCCATATTTTCACTGATTTCTGGCATACTGATTGTTGATGCGAAATTTAATAGAAAATATCCTGCTATTAAGATTCCAACTACTAATAAAATAAAGTTAAAAGCTTTATTTGGATTATTTTGAGAAAGTGGAGAAGATTCATCTAAGATATAACATGTATATCCTTTTTCTTCAATACTATATAAAATTTTATCAATATCTGTTTTTGTTTTATCAAAAGTTACATAACCTACTTCTTTAGAAAGATCAAATGTAACATCTTGAACTCCTTCTACTTTTAGTGCTTGTTTTTTAATTATTTTCTCACAACTTGGACATGTTGTCCCTTCAGCTATGAATCCTTTTTTGATTATATTATCCATTTTATTCTATTTTATATCCTTCTTGTCTTATTAATGATTTTAAATAATCTAATTGAACTTCTTTTTCATCAAATTCAATTTCTGCAGAATTTGTCTTTAAAGAGACCTTAGCTTTTTTGACACCTTCAGTTTCTTCAAGAATGTCTTGAATTAGTATTTCACAACTTGGGCAATGCATGCCTTTGATTTTAATATTTACCTTTTTCATTTTTAATTCCCCTTTGAAATCTCTAAAGTTGAGGTAGTATATATACCATTTGTCGTTTATTAAATATCCAATATTGTTTAATTCTTAAGAATTTATGGGAATTAAGGTTTAATTCGTTATTTTTTGTGTTTTCTGAAATATGTTCAAAAAAGAAGTCATATTTATAAATAAAACCTAAATTTCTCTTAATATGCACGAATATGTTAAGAAAGCAATTCCGTATTTAGCAACAATTTTTATTAGTGGAAGTTTTATGAATCAAGGTTTAAAGTATAAGAAGTCTTATGATGAGAACCCCGCTATTGTTGAAATTAATAGGCATAAAAATAGAAATGATAGACTTAATGATATTTTGAAAGGTTTGAATGTTCAAAAAGAACTAAAATTTGGAAATAATTTAGAAAGTCAAATTGAAAAAGTTAATTCTGAGTTATTAATTAATGAAAGTAATATTAAAAATGTTAAAACAAGTGATAATTACAAATTAAGTGTTAAACAAAATAGAACATACTCAATGTTATGTTTCTTAGGAAGTTTTGCTGGTGCTATTGGTATTACTTTATCTTCAATATATGTTGCTAATGGCGGTAAGAAAGATTAGAATTTTTTTACTAAGAATATTTCATTTGTTTTCCCACGTGCGGCAAACTCCCCACCAGCGTTGTCTCCTAAGCTAAAGCTTAGTCAACTAAATAATTTAGAATTTTTTTACTAAGAATATTTCATTTGTTTTACCACTTGGTTTTCTAGAGATTACATTTCTTTCTTCTAATGATTTTAACAATAAAGATAGTGATGTTTTTGACATTCCAACTTTATATCTTAAAGTTGATTGTTTAATAC
>JAHWHN010000017.1 GCA_019323235.1 Candidatus Woesearchaeota archaeon
AGTTTTATTTATGGTGCTGTAAAACTTGTATTAACTGAAGTATGGAAAATATTTCACAATTTAATATCGCCATTAGATGTTTTGTTGCTTCCATTTCAAACATTATTTAGTCTTATATCAGCAACTGCTACTATAGCAATAGTGTTGATAAATGAATCATTTCTTGATTTTGCGACTTCTTTTTATGTATTTGCAGATTTAACTGAAAATGTAATCTCATTATTTGTTTCTCTACAAATATCTGGATTAGGACTAGCTAAATCATTTAAAGATATTTTTAGTGTAACAAATAAATTCACACAATTATCAACAAAAATATTTGGAGTTTTTGCAACTAGAGTTTTCCAAACACTAAATGCTTTATTCTTATTAAGAACTGCTTTTCATGCTGGATTTTCTTTAGGTACTTTCTTAATGTCTTTTGATATTATATCAAATGCAATTGCAACATTTATTGATTATGTAGCTAAAGCAGGAAATTCCTTTATATCTACTTTTGCTAGTGGTATCAAATCTGGTGGAAAAATATTAATTGATTCTATTGTAGGTATTTTTAAACCAATTTTAGATTATTTGCCACATTCAAATGCTGATAAAGAACCTTTAAACAAACTATTTGAATCTGGAATTGCATTTATAAAAACGATTGGAGAAGGAATAATTAAAGGTGCGAGCTTTATTTATGATGTTATAGAGTTTGTGTTTAAGTCTATATGGAATATAGTTAAAAGTAAGATTTTAATTTTATCAGACTCAAGAACATTTTCAGATGTTGGATTAGAATGGGCTGAATTTATATTGATTGGTTTTACAGCAACATTGTTAGGTGGATTTGTCACTATTCCTTCTTTAATAGCTACTTTTGTAATAGCACATTTATTAACATCTCAAGATTTATTCTTTGAGAGCGGACAATCACTAATACATGCGTTAGGAAATGGAATATTGAGTAGTGGTAATATAGCTTATGATGCTTTTATTTCTGTATTAAGTATGATTGGAAGTTCAATAAAAGATGTTTATAAATTCTTTTATGGTGATAGAGCTTTTGCAGATATTGGATTAGAATGGGCTGAATTTATTTTAATTGGATTTTCGACAACATTGTTGGGTGGTTTAGTAGGATTTCCTGCTATTGCTAATGCATTTATAATGGCTCATATTTTAACAGAGAAAAATGATTTATTTTTAGGTGGACAATCTATCGTTCATTTTATTCTTGATGGAATTTGGAGTGGAATATTGAGCGGAGGTAATATAGTTTATGATGCTTTTATTTCTATATTAAGTATGATTGGAAGTTCAGTAAAAGATGTTTATAAATTCTTTTATGGTGATAGAGCTTTTGCAGATGTTGGATTGGAATGGGCTGAATTTATATTGATTGGTTTTTCAACAACATTATTGGGTGGTTTAGTAGGATTTCCTACTATTGCTAGTGCATTTATAATGGCTCATATTTTAACAGAGAAAAATGATTTGTTTTTAGGTGGACAGTCTATCGTTCATTTTATTCTTGATGGAATTTGGAGTGGAATAGAAGAGGTTCATAAAGTTTTAGTTAATGTAATGTCATATATATTTTTACTTATTGATAGTGCATTAAACGAATTGTTTAAAGATATTCAAAAAGAAATATTTTCTGATGTTGATAAAAAGAAAGTTGATTGGATTAATGTTGGATTAATGTTGATGGAATTTATTGCACTTGGACTCTTTATAGCCGCAAGAGGAAATATAATTCCAGTAGCAGTAAAGAAAGTTGTTTTAGCATTTTTAGCAGCATTTAATTTGCCCGCACCTTGGAACCAAGAAAAAACAATATTTTGGAGTATATTTGAGGGATTTGGAGATTTGATTTATGAATTTGGAGAAAAAATTGTTTCTCAAATAAATTCATTTTTTATATCTATTGTTAATTCTTTTAGCAAAGGAGAAAGCGTTTTAAGTGAGTCTGATATATTTAAAAACATAAAAATATTTTTTGAAGAATTTGAATGGGTTGAATTAGGAATATCAATTATAAGCATGTTATCAACTGGATTGATGTTTGCTGTAATAAATGCTGCTCCATTTACTCCAATTGGTGTATTAATGAGCTTAATTGCTGGTGCGCTAATGATTCCTAATTATTGGAATGATCAAGGGAAAAATTTAGCACAAATGTTATATCTTGGATTTCTTGAAAGATTGCAAGAATCGTTTCAAAATTTAAAAAAGGATTTTGATCCAACTACTTATTTATCTAATATTGGAAAGATTATTATAAATATTTTTTCTACACAAGATGAGTTTAAAGATTTTGATCCTTCAAAATTATTAGGAGAGTTTATAAAATCTACAATTATGTTATTAGTTTCTGGTTTTGTGCAAGGCTTTATTGGATTCGTAAAGGCATTAGGAAATTTAATTGGTGATATTTATAATATGATTGGTGTTGCATTTTTAGGTGATAGTGAAAATAAGGAAATGTTATTTTCTATATTTATCAATATGTTTAAAGATATTGGAAATGCTTTATTAGATTTTAATTTAATTGGTGTATTTGAGGCTGTGTTTATTGCTGCTGGAAAAATAATAGTCAATGTTGGAGGTTATTTATTAACTCAAAGTATAAATTCTTTAATTATATTTGTAAGAGATGCGTTTTTTAATGTAGGATTTTTATTGGTTGGATTTGTTCTTGGTGGATTACAAACAGCATTTGAAACATATTGGGCTGATTTTGTAATTGGATTTCAACGTTTAATGAAACGTAAGGATATAAAGCAATTTTTAACTATATTTACAGAAATTCAAAAAAGCATAAAAACAGCTTTAACAAAAAGTTTACCAAAATATATTGGAACTTCATTTGAAAAATTTGGAGAAATTTTATATCAAATTTTACCAACTACTTTATACAATTATCTAAAAGCAACATTTTATGATATGAAACTTATTGTTCGGTATTTTTTCGAAAGTTTTGGAATTGATTTTAGTCGTATTCATACAGGCGCACTCGCACATTTAAAGTTTTTGTTTGGAGTAAAATACGGGATTCCAAGTTTAGCGATTTTATTGTTGCAAAATATATTACCATCACCAGGCACAAAGGCATATAAAGTTTTAGACAAAAAAGTTAGAAAAAATACAATGGCTCACATGAGTTTAATATATGATTCAATAAAAATGTTTCAAAAGAGAGAGTCAAGATTAGCAGCAATAGGATTGGTTTATATTGATAGTTTTATTAGTGGGTTTGCTAAGATATTTTCAAGATCGG
This sequence comes from Candidatus Woesearchaeota archaeon, assembly GCA_019323235.1. Taxonomy (GTDB): domain Archaea; phylum Nanobdellota; class Nanobdellia; order Woesearchaeales; family JABIAG01; genus JAHWHN01. The sequence continues at coordinate 3,266 of JAHWHN010000017.1, forward strand.
GAATACCTCAATTTATCGTTAAATATATGCACTCTGCCGTTATTCCTGCCATTGAAACAGCATTGGAAATATTTGTAGCAGTATTTCCAAGAAATGAACAAAAATTAAGATTATTAGTTGGAAATTTAATTATAAAACCTCTTGGTTATTTTGCAGATGGTTTGCAGGGAACATTAATTAAAATGGGAAGAGCAAGTCCAATGCAAATGTTCTTTAATTTTTTAAGAAGATTGGGTGTTGCAATACCAATAGTTTTAGGAGGAATAACAAAAACGATTCCAGTATTAGGTAAGATTTTTCATATTTTAGTTACTTATGTGTTTTCTGGAATGACTGCACTTTCATCATTCAATAGTACATTAATAAAAACATTTAATATATCGTTGCCACTCATCGGATTGTTTGTTGAATTATATTTTATTTATAAAAAAGTAAATAAGGTAATTGAAGATTCAGGAAAAGCTTTTAATGAAACAGGTAAAAGTGGGCTGGAATTATTAGATGGCATGTCTGCTTTAAGTGCTGTAATTGGAACTTTTTTCCAAATATTAACAGATCCAGAACATTTAAAAAGATTATTACTTGTTGTTTCTGCTTTAATGGCATTTTCTCCTGCATTAGCTGGATTAAGTATAGGAATATGGATATTGTCATTTTTTACAAAGGAGATTTCTAGTTATATAGATGCAATTACAATATGGGTAGAAACTAATTTAATGACTCAAAAAGGATTTGAAGATTTAATATTGTCAATTAAAAATAGCATTAATAAATTTTCATTTAAAAATTTTATTGATAATTTTATTAATTTAAGAGAAATTGTCAATAAAACATTTAAAGAATTTGATTATAAAAAACATATAGAAGATTTTAAAATGTTAATAAATGAATATACAGAAGCAGAAAAAATATTTTCAGCAACATTATTTGTAATTCAGGGTATTTTGGCGACATTATTTTCAACACAAGCATTTAAAGCTTTAAATCGTTTTTTCCCAGAATTTCAAAAATTTAATATTGGATTTTCAACATTATTAGGTATGATTATATTAAAATTTGGAAATTTAAAGGAAGCTGTATTTTCAACAAATGAAGCTGTTGTTGAAACTTGGAAAAATATTGGAGAAAATGGACAGAAAATATTTACATCGCTTGGATTTGAAATTATAAATATATTTTTAGCTGCATCGTTTCATACATTGTTGCCAGTATTTATAGGATTGGCTAGAGTAGTTCTTGCTTTTAGAAAAGAAATAGTTAATTTAGGAAAAGCTATATCTTATTTGTGGGAACATAGTTCTGTATTTAGATACATTACTTATTCAATGTTAGGAATAATTACATTATTAGTTTTAAGTCAAACAGTTATTGTTGGAATTGGTGCTGGTATATCAGCAGCAGTTGGGACATTACTTGGTGCGATTGCAACTTATCACGATGAAATTATTAATTTTTTCGATATGATAACAAATCTTCCATCGATAATAGGAATACCATTTTTAGCAATACTTGGAGTGTTAGCATTTTTTGTTGCTAAATTTATAGCTTCTATGATAATGATTACAAAAGCTAGAGCCCAAGCTGCACAAATGATGAAAAAGAATCCAATTCTTTTAGCTTTTGGGGTTGATCAGAAAAATTTAGAAAATAATATTTTAAAAGCATCAAGAAATGCAAATACAATATTTGGTGAAACTATTGGAAGTTGTAATTCTAAAGGTATTGGCGGTTGTGTAGAAGGTGGTGTAAAAAAAGGAATTGCAAAATCGAAAAAACATACTAAAAATTGGATAGGAAATTTATTTGGTTCTCCTAAAACTTTGTCGAATCATATTAGTATTGGAATATCTGGCGGTATTAGCAAAGGAATGAAAGACGCTAGTTTTGTAGCTGGTGCTAGGGAACGTGCTAAAGAATTGAGAGGTATTGTTAGATTAAATAAATTAGAAATTGAAAAGTTAGAAAAGAAAATGGCAAGAACTATTAGTTCTTCAGAAGCACTTCGTTTTAAGAATAGAATTGAAAGATTAAAAGAAGAAAATAGAATAAAAAGTTCAGCATTAAGAGAACAACAAGGTTTTATCTCTGGTGAAAAAGAAAGAGGAGTTATTTCATCTTTTATAAAGGGTGGAAAGGGTGCTGCAAAATCAGCACAACCATTAGATGTTAAGGATTATGAAAGAAGATTAATTTCAGTTCAAAAAAGAATAGATGATTATAATAAGATGATAGTTGATTTACATGAAAAGAGATTTTCAACTATTAATAAAAAGTCAGTTATGGAACAAATTAAAAATATAGAAGCTAATAATGAATCAATGTTTAAAGCTTTTGCTAGTATAAAAACATCGAGTGATAGAGCTATAGCTTCTATTGATGATGATAAAAAAGGTAAATTAAAAAAACAACTAAAAGAAAGAGAACAAATACTTGGAGATATGCTAAAGATTGAGGAAAGACAAGAAAAATTATTTAAAACATCTGAATCTGGAAAAGTTAAAGATGATTACATAAAAGAGGTTAATAAACTTTCAACACAATATGAAAATAAACGTGTTGCGTTTCAAACATTACATAACAATATTTTTGAAGAATCAAGAATATCAGCAGATGAGTTTGATCGTCTAAATAAAAATTCAAATCAGTATTATCAAATACAACAAGGTAAATTAAAAGATTTGAATGTAACATTTGACACATTATCAAAGAATGTTTCAACTACTAAAGCAATTGATGGCATTGAAAAACAGATAGAATATTCTGAAAAAGAAATTGCAATGCTAGAACATGCGAGAAATAAAACTCACAAATTTAATACATCAAGATTAGATCAAATAAAACAATTGATTCAAATAAACAAAAATGAATCAGAACATCTGAGACTTGTTTTAGGAACTTCTGTTGGAGAAGGGATTGGTGATGTTGAAAAAAATATTGCTCAAAAACAAAAAGATATTTTAGATAGAGAGCGTAAAAAATTAAGAACTGAAATGTCTGATCTTGAACATGAAATGCGTAGTAAAGCTGATAAAGAATTTGCAACTTTAATCACAAAGAAAACAAAAGAACCTGGTTGGTTTTCAAAGTTTGTTTTAAGAGAAAAACAGATGTATGCCGTTGATGTTATACAACAACATCAACAACAAATAAGAAATATGTATGAAAAATCTAAAAAAGATGTTGATCGTGCCCCGCTTATTGATAGATTGAGAAAAACAAAGATTGAATTAAATGGAGTTAGAGAGTCATTAACAAATATCACATCTGAATTAGCTAAAAAATTTGATATTGAAGGAAAACTATCAAAAATAAAACAACCTATTGAAAAAACAAAGGGTAAAATTGGAGATATTCCAATATTTACTACGGATACGAAAAAACAAATGAATCAAATTGATCAATTGTATGATTATAATGAAAAAAGAACAGTTGAATCTTTAAGGAAATCTATTGAATTAGAAAAACAAAGAATAATAGAAATCGAAACAAAAAGAAAAGAAGCTAATAAGAAAATTGAGAAAGAACTTAATTTAAAAAAATTAACAATATCAAACAATATTGCTGAAGAAATTATTTCAGAAGAAGTAAAATTCAAAAATATTGATGAAATCACAAAAAGAAGTTTTAATAACAGACTAAATCTAATAGCTCAAGCAAAAGAAGAAGAGTTGAGAGCAATAGATAATATTCTTGAAATGGATAAGCGGAAATATGTAGAGAATGAAAATGATATTAATAAATTAAATGCTTTAAGAGAGGATTTAGATAAGCTTACATTGTCTGCTGATGAAAAGAAAATTGCCGATGATTATAGAAAAACTACTGATGAAATTAAGAAGGTAAATGAAGAACTATTAGAAGACAAACAATTATTAACGGAAGAACATGAAAAAATATTAATATCAGAAGAAAAATATCAAAAACTTTTTGGAATTTACAAAGATCAATATGTAAACTTTGGAAAAGAGGAAATAAGAATAGGAAATAAATTAAAAACATTGGATGATCAACGTGAAGAGTCTATAGCAAGAAGTGGAATGTTAAAATATAGAGCTGAAACGAATACGAAAAGAATCTTAGATGAGAATGTAGATAAAATTTTAAAAATGCAGAAGATGTCTGACAGAGAAAGAGCTATGAGAATTTATTTTAATAAATTAGAAGGCAAACAACTTCAATTAGCAAAAGATTTTGTTAATGAAAAAATAATAGAAAAAGAAAGACAACAAGATATAAATAAAGAAAATGAAAAACTTGAATTAATTAATCAACAAAAGAAAGAAGTTGAAAGTATAATACTTAAAAGAAAATCAGAAAGTTTAGCATTAGAAAAAACTATTAATACGGAATATGAAAATAGAGAAAATATTTCAAATAAAATTTTATTATCTGAACAAAAGCTTAATCAATTAAATCAACAAAAAACCAAAGTTGATACTAGCGAGGAAATGAAAAAATATATTAAATTGCAAAGAAATGCAATTGAATTAGAAAATAAACTTGAGAATGACAAAACTGTATATGAAAATCAAGCAGAGCAAAGACATAAAACATCAATAACAAATATAGAAAACAGATATAAACAAGAAGAAGATATGTTAAAGTCTGATTCTATATCGAAAATGACTGCTTATGAAAAGTTGTTAGCACTTGAAACATCTGAAATGAATGAGATTTTAAAGAATGAATCTATAAAACGGGAATCTATCAAAAAAACATTTGATTTAAAAAGAGAGGCTATAAAAATTGAAAAAGAACAATTGCGTGCAATAGGAACTGATAAATATGCAACAAAAGCAAATCAAAAAAGATATACTGATTTTTTAGCATCGGAAGAACAAGAACAGAATTTTATAACGGCTTCTGAAAAACAAGAGATGAAAAGATTAGCAGAAAAGGTAAAAATACAAAAAACAAGTTTGGAACGCATGAAAAGGATTCGTCTTGACGCATTGGAAACTGAAGAAGCTTTAATGAATACAAATGATAAAAAAACAGTTCAAAGATTGGAGAAAAACAAAATAATTGCTGAAAAAAATATTAAGGATTTACAATATAAACAATCGTTAATGATAAATGAAGAAGAAAATCGTTATAATGCTTTAGCTCAAGAAAAAGAAAATATCGCTAAAAAAGAAATTCAACAAATACAAGAAAAATTAAATAAATTAAACAATGAAATGTCTTTCATTGAAAAAAATTCTGTGTATAAAAAAGATGAGTTATCTTTTAATGATAAAATTTCTAATGTTAGAAAAAGAGGGGTAGAAGAAGTTGGAAAAATAAATTCACTATACCAAGAAAGATCAAATATTTTAAAAAACATATATTCATATAAGGATATAGATGGCATTATTGATCGTGAGAAAACAAAACAAGAACAGTTAATAAATACTATTTCTCAAAAAAGAAATAAAAGTATAGATGACACTTTAAATAATTTTGAAAAAGAATTTAGAAAAACTGGAGATATGACTGAGAAAATGTTTGATAAATACAAGCAATCTCAATTGAAGTCTGCAAACGAGTTATATGAAATTCAGTCAAAAGAAATTAAAAAATTATTTAGCCAACGTAGAAAAACATTGGGTAAACAATTTCAAGAACAGAAATCAATAACGAAAGAGCAAAAAAAATCAATTAATGAGATGTTAGAGTTGGAATCTAAACTTGGTATCATTAAAAAACACAATAGTGATTATATTAGAGATGAAAAATCAATAACAGAAAATTTTGAAAGAAATAAATTAATTTATGAAGAAAGAAGAAATAACCTAATTGCTAAAAGTCTTAAATCACAAGAATCAAAGATAGAGAATATTAATAAAGATTCTTTAAAAGCGATTCAAGAGAAAGAAAAAGAAATTAAAAGACTTTCCGATCAACAATTAAGATTTAATGATAAATTTAATTCTACAAAAATAGCTTTTATTGAGAAAGAAATTTCAAAAATAAAGCAGATAAATGAGGAATCAATTAAAGGGATAAGAGATAGACATTCAAAAGTAAATCAATATCTTGAGAAAAGATATAACAGAGAATTAACAAATCAACAAATTCTGTATAGTGATAGAATGAGTAAACTGAATGAAACTTATTCTGGTGAAAAAGCATTATCTAAAGAGTGGATTGATAAAAAGAAGTCAATAGAAGATAAAATAGCTAGTGATAATTTAAAAAGACAACAAACTATTTTAGGTAAGTTAGTTGATGATGAAAAACAATCTTTATCTATTTTAGAATCTGAAAGAAAAGAACGTATTAATAAAATTGGGAAATTTGGTGAAATTAAGAAAATAGAAGAACTAAAATCGAATTTAAGTTCATTAAAAGATTCTTTGTCAAAATCTGAGGAGGAATATAAAAGACATAATAATCAAGTTGCAGAAAATCAAAAAACTTTATATGCACAAGCTAATAAAGATCGTTTAAATAGTGAAATTGAATTAAATGATAAACTATTAAAAGAAAGAGTGAGACTAATTAATTCAACCGCAAGAAGTGAAATTTATGCACTAGGAAAAGCAAGACTAGAAAAAGTAAAAGAAATTGGTGCTAAAGAACCTGTCATTGAAATGGCTAAGACTGGTGGCTATAAAGATATGTCTATAAAGTCTTATAGAGATAGTATTAAGAATACTAAAGAATATTATAAGAATATAAAAAATCTTATTTTAAAAAATGAAAATGAAATATCTCAAACAAGAAGGAATATTAGCACAGGTGTATATGATAAAGAATTTGGAGAGGGAAGAATTAAAACTTTAGAGGCTGAGAATTTAAAATTTAATCGTTCATTAAATAAAACAAATATATCATTAGCTAGTTTTGTGGGTTGGATTACTGGGATTCCAGCAAAATCAAAAATTGCAAATGTTGGAATTAGATCGTTATCAAAATCATTTTTGTTTTTAGCTGGAACTATAGGTATGGCTAGAAGCATGGTATTTGGAATGGCATTAGAAATGCTTGTTTTTGGTGGAATGAGTTGGGTAATGGAACATTGGCAAGAAATTATAGAATGGTTTGTTTATTTGCTGGATGTTGCAATAAATAAAATAAAAATGTTAGGCGATATAATGACTAGCGACAAAATGCAAACTTTTGTTAGAGATTTGCAAAATAGTTTTTCAGAATTTATGAAAGGTGATATTGGTGAAGTTTTAAAAAACCTATTTGAAGATGCTGGAATAGCTTCAATCTATTTGGTTCAATCAGTTAGTAGGTTGGTTACTCTTGATTTAGGAGAGTTTATTGGATTTTTAAGTGCAGCTTTAAATCTTATTGTATCTTTAGGAAAAGGATTTTTATATTTGGGGAAAATATTAATATCATTTGTATTTCCATTTGAATTAATGGGATTAGGGAATGTAGCCAATGATTTTAATGATTTCAAGGAATCTATGTTAGATGCACACAAAGCTATTGGTGAAATGCTTGGAATACCTATTGACAATTTTATTGATAGATTTGTTGATGCTTTTTTAAAATTAGAATCAAATATTTTAATATTAATAGGAACTATAGGATTTTTAATATATAAATTTACTCCTTTTGGCAAAATATTAACAGCATTTATTGGATTATTTAATTTATTGCCAACAACAAAAGTAACAACATTTGGTATGGGATTATTTAGAATATTAAAAATATTAACTCCATTTGGCATTGCTTTTACAGTGTTGTTGTCAACATTTTATAATTTTTCAAAAATTATTGAGGGTGTAAGTTTTGAAAAATTTGAAGAACTTGGTAAAAAATTAACTGAAAAAACTGATTTCAGAAAAATAAAAGAATCATGGAATGATTTAACTGAAACATTTTCAAGAGGATTTGGTTTTGATGTTAAATCTAGTATTTCAAAATTTTCAGAATATAAAGAAAAGGTTAATCAATTAATTAAAGAAATTAAAGATTCAATTCCAGATAATATTAAAGAAATCTTTTCAAGAGGTTTAAATTTTGATATAGAAGAAACGATAAAAGAAAATAAATTATTTGAATCTGGAAAATTATTATTCAATGGATTTGTGAAAGGTATAAAATCTAGTTATACAGATATTGAAACATCAATTAATTATATTTCTGATGAAACTGTTAGACTATCTGACAAAATGATTTCTTCTATAAAAGAAATGAAATTTGTAGATGAAATTCAAAATATCTTTTCAAGAGGATTTGGTTTTGATATTAGTGAAAAGATATTGACAGATAAAACAACGCAAATTATTAATAATTTTAGCATGATTGTTATTAATGGTTTGGCTCAATTAACTGGATTTGATTCTGGTGAGCAATTAGTTGATACATTTATTGATGGGATAAAATCAGCATTTAATCCTTTAAAAGATTTAATAAATAAATTAACAGAAATGATTGCATCGTTCTTTCCACATTCTGATCCAGAACAAGGTGCTTTAAGAAATTTAACAGACATGGGTAGATCGTTAATAACTACATTTATTGATGGTATCAAACAAGA
>JAHWHN010000123.1 GCA_019323235.1 Candidatus Woesearchaeota archaeon
AAAGACAAAGAGGATGAAATCATATTTCATCTAGAATCATGGGGTCAATTAGATACTAAAGAAATTTTGACTCAAGCTTGCGATGAATTTATTGCAAAACTAGATGAATTTGATAAAATTGTGAAGTAAAATGGTTAAGAGAACAGGTCCAACAAATTATCAATTGAAAAAATTGATTATAGAATTGAAGAAGAAAGCTATCGAAGAGAAAGCACAATTCTGGAAGTCAATCGCTAAAAGCCTAGAAAAACCAGCAAGACAAAGAGTTATTGTTAATTTAGCAAGAATTAATAAGTTTTCAAAAGAAAACGAAACTATTGTTGTGCCAGGAAAAATTCTTGGAGATGGCGATTTAGATAAAAAATTAAACATCGTTGCTTTTTCATTTTCAGAATCAGCAAAAGACAAAATCTTACAATCAAAAGGTAAAATGATGTCTATTGAAGATCTAATGAAAGAGAAAATTAAAACATCAGAAGTGAGAATAATTGGTTAAAATGAATATCGACGGTAAAAATTTAATAATGGGAAGATTAGCTGCTATTGTTGCTAAAAAGGCTCTTTTAGGAGAGCAAATCAATATTTTTAATTGTGATGAAATTGTAATTACTGGTGAAAAAAGTAGAATTTTTTCAGATTTTAAAAGAGTTAAAGAAATGGGTACTCATTCAACAGGTCCTCATCAACCAAAAGAATCTTTTAGAATTGCAAAAAAGAAAATAAGAGGAATGCTTCCATACAAACAAAGTAAAGGAAGTGAAGCTTTAGCTAGAATTAAATGTTTTAACAAAGTACCTGAAGAATTTAAAGATGCTAAGTTAGAAACAATTGAAAATATCAATGTTGACAACACTTTAATTTCAAAGTATGTTACTTTAAAAGAAATAAGTAAATTTCTAGGTGGTAAAGATGAGTAAACAAACAATCACATCAGGAAAAAGAAAAACTTCTGTTGCAAGAGCTACTATCAAAAAAGGAGAAGGAAGAGTTAAAATTAATGGAGTTGATTTAGAATCATTTACTCCAGAAATATCTAGATTAAAAATTCAAGTACCTTTATTACTAGCTATGGAAGATGCTAGTAAATGTGATATTAGTGTAAGAGTTGCTGGCGGTGGTTTTAACTCAATGGCTGAAGCTAGTGCATTAGCAATTGCTAGAGGATTAGTTAAACAAAATAAAAAGTTAGAAACAACTTTCCTTAACTATGATAGACAATTATTAGTTGCTGATGTAAGAAGAAGAGAAGTTAGAAAACCAAACAGACACGGTAAAGCGAGATCTAAAAGACAGAAATCTTACAGATGATTTCAGGAAATAAATAAAGTGATAATACCAATAAGATGCAAAAGTTGTGGAAAACCAATAGCACATTTATGGGAAGAATTTGTTTCCAGAACAAAAAAAGAACCAATCAAAGATGTATTAGATGATTTAAAAGTAGAAAGATTCTGTTGTAGAGCTACTTTAATGGGTCATATCGATAACATCGACATAATTGGTAAATTCAAAAGATCTTAGATCTTTTTTTTATTTTTTTATTTTAATAATATATTCTTTAAAAAACTTTATATAGAATTATATATTTTGAATGTTAAACAAAAGGGTTTTAGAATGAATACTAATAATAAAATTAAGATTTGTAACAAGATTTTATTACTATTAGTTTTAATTCTAGTCTTATAAATAAGACAGATAAGCCCTAATTTCTTAAAAATTCAATGGAACATTACGGGCCTATCTTAATTCCCTTGGGAGATCAAATGATAGAAAACCTTGAAACAAAAGTAATTGAAACAACAGATGAAGAACTAAACAAACCTCAGTTAAATAAAATTATTGTTCAATTATTAAGAAAAGGCAGGGTAGCTTTAAAAGAAAATAAATTAGATATGTATGAAAAATGTAAAGATGAATTTTCGCAATATGCTAAATTATATGAAAAATTATTTGGGGAACCATATATTGTGAGAAAGAAAGATTATATCAATTTTTAAAATAATTGACAATATTTAAAAAAGAAGTAATATAACAGGAATTAAAATGGCAGAAGAAATCAATTTAGTACAAATTCAAGAAAAGTGGCAAAAAAAATGGGACGAATCAAAGACTTTTGAAGTAGATTTTAATAATAAAAAAAAGAAATTCTACATATTGGAAATGTTTCCATACCCTTCCGGGTCTGGTTTACATATGGGTCATGCTCTAAATTATACTATTGGAGATATTTACGCTAGATTGAAAATAATGCAAGGTTATAATGTATTACACCCAATGGGGTATGATTCATTAGGATTACCTGCAGAAAATGCTGCTATTAAAGTTGGAACTCATCCAAAAGAATATACTGAAGAATCTATTAAAAATTTTATAGTACAACAAAAATCATTAGGCATTACTTATGATTGGTCAAGAACTGTTATAACTTCAACACCAGAATATTACAAATGGGATCAATGGATTTTCTTAAAGATGTTCGAGAAGGGCCTTGCTTATAAGAAAAAATCTCCTGTTAATTGGTGTCCTGAATGTAATACAGTTTTAGCTAACGAACAAGTACATGAAGGAAAATGTTGGAGACATGATAATACTAATGTTGAAATTAAAAATTTAGAACAATGGTATCTTAAAACAACTGATTATGCTGAAGAGTTAAATGATTTCTCAAAATTAGATGGCTGGCCAGATTTAATTAAAAAACTACAAAAAAATTGGATTGGAAAAAGCCACGGTACTGAAGTTCATTTTGAAATTAATGGAGAAGATTGGAAAGTCTTCACAACAAGACCAGATACTTTATACGGAGTTACTTTCTTAGTTATTTCAGCGCAACATTCTAAATTAATGAATTTAGTAACTGATGAACAAAAAGAAGCTGTTCAAGAATTTGTTAAAAAACAACATTCTGTAAGTGAAGAAGAAATTGATCAATTAGAAAAAGAAGGAGTATTTACTGGTTCTTACGCGATTCATCCATTTACTAATGAAAAAGTTCCAGTTTATGCGGGAAATTTTGTTTTAGCTGAATATGGTTCAGGAATGGTAATGGCCGTACCTACTCATGATCAAAGAGATTTCGAATTCGCTAAGAAATATAATATTCCTATGAAAATAGTAATTACACCAGAAGACAAAGAATTGAAATTAGAAGAAATGGAAAGAGCATATGTTGAGGATGGTGTATTAATTAATTCTGATAAATTTGATGGTATGAATAATAGGGAAGCTATTGAAAAAATAACTCAATATTTAGAAGAAATAAATAAAGGTAAAAAAACAACTAATTTTAGATTAAGAGATTGGTTAATTTCAAGACAAAGATATTGGGGAACGCCAATTCCAATAATTAATTGTAAAGATTGTGGAGAAGTTCCAGTTCCAGAATCACAATTACCAATTGAGTTACCACACGATGTTACTTTTGGTGATGGAAATCCTCTTTTAACAAATAAAGAATTTGTCCATACTGAATGTCCAAAATGTGGTAAAGAGGCAACAAGAGAAACTGATACAATGGACACTTTTGTTAATTCTTCATGGTACAATTTAAGATATGCTGATCCAAAGAATAATGAAAAAATATTTGATAGTGAAAAAGTAGATTATTGGAACCCAATTGATATGTATATTGGAGGAAAAGAACATGCATGTATGCATTTAATCTACATTAGATTTTATACTAAATTTTTAAGAGACATTGGGATGCTAAATTTTGACGAACCTGCATTAAAACTATTCAACCAAGGTATGTTACATGCTGAAGATGGAAATAAAATGAGTAAATCTCTTGGAAATGTAGTTAATCCTTTAGATATTGTAAATAGAGATGGTGCTGATCCATTAAGAATGTTCTTAGTAAGTGTCGCATCCCCAGATTCTGATTTTAATTGGTCAGAAAAAGGACTACAAGGTAGTATAAGATTAGTAAATAAGATTATAGAATACTTTGGAAGAGTTAAAATTGGTAATTCTACACCAAAAACTGAAAGTAAACTAAACCAATCAATTAAATTAATTACTGAAGATTTAGAGAAAATGAAATATAATCTTGCAATAATTAAAATAAGAGAATTATTTGAATCATTAAATGAAGAAGAAAGTAAAGACACTTTAGAAACTTTCATAAAAATATTAACACCATTATGTCCTCATATTTCTGAAGAATTATGGGAAAGAATTGGTAATAAAGGATTTGTTAGTTTAGAATCATTCCCAATAGCTGATGAAACAAAAATTAATGAATCTTTTGATATTGCAGATAAAGTCTTTGATAATACAACAAGTGATATTAATCAAGTATTGAAATTAGCTAATTTAGATAAATTAAACAAAATAAGATTGTTTGTTTCTTTATCATGGAAATATGATTTGTATGATTTATTAAAAGAAAAATTAAAAGAAACTAGAAATCCAAAAGATATTATTCCTGAAGTGATGAATTCAGATTTAAAACAATATGGTCAGGAAATTATGAAAATTATTCCTAAGTTATTAAAGACTGGAACTTTGCCTGGTTATTTAGAAAAAGAAAAAGAATTATCATTACTAAATGAAGCTAAAGAGTCATTTGAAAAAGAATTCGGTTGTGAAGTTGAAATCATAGATGCGGATTCATCAAATGAACAAAAAGCAAAGGCAGCAATGCCTGGAAAACCAGCAATAATAGTGGAATAATTCCATTATTTTCTTATTTTTTTAAATAATTCCTATTCTAAAACCAAATACTTTATAAATGGAATTAAATCCTTACCAGATACCAGTAAACTTTTTAAAATATCACGATCAAAAATCACAATATTCAACTGTTTCTGAGTAAATTAAGGAGTAAAGTCAAAATGAATGGAACTGTAAAATTTTTTAACAGAACTAAAGGCTTCGGTTTTATAACTGCAGAAGATGGAAAAGATTATTTCGTACATCAAAGTGGTTTAGAAGAAGGTACTATGTTAAATGATAACGATGCTGTTGAATTCGATGTAGAAGAAGGCGAAAGAGGCCCAAAAGCTACAAACGTTAGAAAAGCATAATTAAATAAATTATATTAACTATAATTCAATTTTTTTATTTTTTATAAATATTTTAAAAAAACAATAATCAAACAAAAAAATAATTCTAGGAAAACTAATGGCAAGAATTAAAATAAAAGGATATGAATTTGATGCGATATCAATAAGAGATTCATTTAATAGAAGGGCTCTTAAATTTAAGAATAACATCATATCCAGCTTAAAACAATTAGGATTACCTGAAGATGCCGTTATTGTAAATCTAGAGGCTATGCCAATAAAAAAGGCCCCAGCTAGTGCTTCTTGGTATTATGATGGCCATCACATGCATTATAGCTACAAAGCAGGTAGTAAATTTGTTGAAAATCTATATGTTGTATCTAAATTAATTGAATTTGAAGTAAATTCAGTAATTGAAGGTAAAAAAACAGCTGAACAATTCATACTAGACTTTTCTGAAGAAGAAGATGTTGAACAAGAAAGATTAAAGGCTAGAGAACTATTGGGTGTTGAACATGATAGTTTAGATTTAAATTTAATAAGTAAAAAATACAAACAACTTGCAAAAGATGCTCATCCAGATATGCCTAATGGTGATACTGAAAAATTCAAAGCTATAAATAAAGCTCACAAAATTCTAAAAAGAGAATTGGAATAAAAAACTTCTAAAAATAATTAAAAATTTTTCAAAGTTTCTTCGAATTTGCTCTTGTATTCAGGCATGAATAATAATACTTTTTCTAAACTTTGAGAATAATTACCACCCATCACTAAATCAGAAATATTATTTTCTTCAGATTCTAAACCATTATTATGTTTACAACCATAACAAACATCATCTAAAGCACCAAAACCCTGTAAACCACAACAATGATCTAACATCCAAATGGAATTATTTGTTTCAGAATTTAATTTTGCAACCAATTTTGGCTTATTATGAATAGTATGTGTCATATTATATAACTCCATACCGTCTTTATTGAAAACAACTTCATAATAGGCATTATCAAATAAAAAAACCATTTTTTTTAATTCACCATTTTCTATATTATGCCCATAAGAAGTAATTTCATCTAACATAAAAATAAGTAATTTTTATTATTTTAAAAAAGTTATTGTTTAAATAAAAAGAAAGAGAGACATCTGAAGATGAGATTAGAAATCAGAACCTGGTTTAACCCCAACTTACTCTCCTCTTCGCGACCCCTAAGACATCCATTCAATCACTTAGCACTGCTCCATTCCTGGCCTGATGCGGTTCGTAAATAAATGAATCCATAGGGACAAAGGATCGACGAATAAATTAGGACCAAATCCTAAAAACTAATCCGCTCTCCAGCATTCAGCTACTCTAAAGCCCATTTGAGTTTACAGGTGCGAGCTAAACACCCAGCCTAGTCTCTCAAATACAAAGATATGATGAAGTTTTAAAAAGTTTTCTAGAAAAATAAGAAAAATTGGTTAAATAAAGTAAATAATTAATTTAACAACAATTAAACCTAAAAAACATCCTCCAGATATAAAAGGCATAGCTGGGTAATATCTATCTTTCTTACTATAATAAAATAATAAAGATAAAGAAATTGTTGTAAATATTGTAATAATTAAACATAATAAGAATGCAAATAACTTATCCAAATTATTTACTAGTATAATATGCTGCAATAAAATACCTGAAAATAATAATGGAAAGAAAACATCTCCACCACCAAGAACTGCTCTTCTTGATTCTGTTTTTACTTTCTTTGTAGTTTTAGATTTTACTTTTTTAGTTTGTTTTAGTTTATCTTTATTATCATATCTAATCATAAAACCAGCGAATTTGTCAGAACTAGATTGAAATTCAGCTAATTTAATCATATGTTTAGAATGCCATACTGCATACATATCATAAATAGAAATAACCAATAATAAAATAATAATCCAATATAAGTTTAATAAAGGAGCAAAGATTAAAGTAATACCTGGATAAATTAATAATTCTGATAGATTATGAGTTAATAAATTTGGTTTTTTGTTCTTTAATAAAGTAAGTATAAATGCTAATAAAAAAGCAAGTGTGTCATTAAAAAAAACTCCCAATGAAACACTAATTGAAATAAAAACTGCAATAAAAAACCAAATGTTCCAAATTTTAAACAAATTAAATTTAATTAATAATAAAGCAAGTAAAGTTCCTATTCCAATAGCGATAATTATTGAAATAAAAGAATCTTTTGGTTCCATTTCTGGACGTTCACCAATAACGGTTTTTGCATAAGTAACATTAATATTGTTTCCTTGATCATCCTTAACAACATTCATATCTTGAGAAATTATAAATAATCCAAAAATTTGAGAAAATATAAAGAATGACAACAAAAGTAATGTTATTTTAAGACTATGCTTCATAAATAATCTTATAAAACCTAGCTATATAAATCTTTTGAAAGGTATTTATTGTGAAAATAATAAAAATATTTAAACTAAAAACGAAATTAACCAATTATGGACTTAATTCAAGAAATAAATAAACTAAAGAAATCTGAAATTTCAAAAGTAATTAAGAAAAGATTGGAAGAATTTCAAGAATTAAACAAGAAAGATAACAATGAATGGTTCTCAGAATTATGTTTTTGTATACTAACAGCGAATTCTAAAGCAGAAACTGCTATTAAAATTCAAAATAACATTAAGGCAAAAGGTTTTCTTACATTCCCATTGGAAAAACTAACTCATGAAATAAAAAGGGTTGGGCATAGATTCCATAATAATAAAGCAAAATTCATTACTGAAGCCAGAAAGTATTCAAAAATTAAAGATATAGTTTATGAGGAAATTAAAAATAAAAGAGACCCAAGAGAATTTATAGTTAAAAAAATAAAAGGTATTGGATGGAAGGAATCTAGTCATTTTCTGAGAAATGTTGGTTTCCACGACTATGCAATTTTAGATAGACATATCATCAACATCATGCTTGAGAGTAAATTAATAAAAGAAAAGCCCAAAGTTTTAAATGAAAAAAACTATTTTGAAATAGAAAAAAAGTTCAAGAAAATAGCTGACATGAAAGCAGATGAACTAGATTTATATGTTTGGTATTTAAAAACTAATAAAATATTAAAGTAATTAAATTATAAAATATGAAGATGAACAATAAAGCTCAATTAAACATAGCAATTATTATGATATCCTCTCTAATAATTATTGGAGGCACACTTTATTTTGCTTATGATAAAATAATGAATATCGAGGAAAAGGTTTCTTTAGTTGAGTATGAAAGATTCATACAAGATTTAGATTTTAATATTAAGAAGTTTAATTATGGTAGAAAAAGCGGTTCTTCTGAAGTTATTGAACTTAAAGTCCCTAATGGAATTCAAAAAATTTGTTTCGTAGATAGAGAAACACCAAGAGATAAATTTCTATCTCCTGAATTAGAAAATGAATTTGAAGTTAGATTTGATGATAATGTTTTCATAGAACCATTTGATGTTCCTTCAAATAAAATTGAAAGTTTTGAATTAGATGAAAAAAATAACCCACTATGTATTGAAGCAAATAATTTTATTACTTTAAAACTAGAAAAAACTTCCAATAGTACAAAAATTGAATCATTACAAGTTTTATTTCAATCAGAGAAAAAATGTCTTCCTGTTTTTGAGAATGGTGAGGATAATATAGATTTAGTTTTTATAGGAAATGATTATGAAAATAATGATGATTTAATAACTGATGTTAACTCATACTTAGAAGTTTTCAAAAATAAAGAACCTTTTGCTTCAAACATGGAACATTTTAATGCTTATATAAGAGTTGATAATGCTGGTTGTGAAACTAAGGGATACATACAATGTAATAATTATGAACTTAAAAAAATGGCATCTGATTGTCCTAATGATTATATTATTGTCTTATCTAAGAGAAGTAAAACTGCAGATGCATTATTGCCTTTAAGAAGTTCTTCAGTTGGAAATATTGTAAAAGCAAATACTGCGGATGATGAATTAGTTGTAATACATGAATTTGGACATTCTTTCGCTAATTTATGGGATGAGTATGTAGATGATGTTTATTTAAGCCAACACATAACTAGTGTTGACGAACTTCCAAATTGTGATTCAGTAGGTTGCGAATCATGGAAAGATTTAGAAAATACAAATTGCTATAAAGGGTGTTCATTAAGTAGTTTTTATAGATCAACTGAAAATTCAATAATGAATAATTATAGAAAAAGTGATGGTAAAGAGTTTGGAACAGTTAATGAAATGATTATTTTAGAAAATTTGGAAAGGTATAAATAATGAACTTTAAAAAAATATCAACATATATTTTAATTGGAATCTTATTAATGGTTTTTGTAAATTCAAATCCTTCTAGAATAAATATTTTGAACTTAAATTATAATGACGGAGATATTAAATTTATTGAAAAAACTACAAAATATGGATACTATCCAGATAGATTAATTCAACCAGAAGTTGGCCATAACTTAAGCATTGTTTCTGGAATTGAAGAATTATATTCATTCAAATTTACAGTACCTAATTTAGAATTCATTGATGGATATTATAATGATCAAAATCTTGGAGAAATTATGAAATTAAATAATGTGAATTTTTCCCTAATTGTTCCTTCATATACTAATGAAAAAGAAATCATAATTTATGATGAAAATATGAATGTTGAAGAAAAGATTTCATTAGTTGAAAGAAAGGCTTTAGAAAAAGATAATAAAATAATGCTAATAATTATTGGTGCAATTGTTCTTTTAATGATTTCAATAATTTATAGAATGAAAAATAGATAACTACATTATAACTACTTTCATGTTCTTAAAATTTTGATTTAATTTGTCTTTAGCTTTTTTTGTCAAATCACCAGGTGTTAAGAAAACAACAGGTAATTTATTTACTAAACCATCTGCATAAGCGGCACTTAAATCAGAATCTAAAATTTTCTTCTTATTTTTTGTTTTTACAAAGAAATTTATCTTACCAATAGTTGTTGGTATTTTTACAAATAAATTTATTTCTGAATTTTTCTTAATTATCTCGAAGTCTAATAATTCAATATCCTTATCATCCAGATATTTAGAGATTTCCTTCATGAATTTATCATCACAATCATTTAATCTAGTTTTAACGTCAAATACTTCAATTGTTTTATCTTCTTCAGGTTCTGTTTTTTCTTTTGTTGGCTTTTTTGTTGTTTTTGTAACTTCTTTTATTTTAGAATTCTCTTCTTTTAATTTTGAAATTTCTTCTTTTAGTTTTTCAATTTCGATTAAATCCAAAGCATCTTCTTTTTTTGTTGTAATTGCTTCAGGTTCTGTTTTCTTAACTTCTTCTGAAGAAGCATTATTAGTTTGAGTTTGTTGATTATTAGTTTCAGTATTTTCTGGTTTAACTTCAGAAATTTTATTTCCTGTTAATAATTCCTTAATTTTAGCACTAGCATCTTCTGCAGAAACAGAATAAAATTTCCAAAATACTTCTTTTTGATTATTAAATGAAACTTCTAAAGGAATTGCAAAATCCTTTATATTTTTCACAGAAACTCTCATCAAAGGAGTCATTTCTGATTCTCTAATTACTCTACTTTGTTTTAAATCTAGAAATGCTCTATAATCTTTTTCATTAAGTTTATCTGCAAAGTTTTCCAACATTTGTCTTTGTTCTGGTAAAAAATATAGTCCAGAAGTACCTAATTTCATATTACTCAACATTAGTTGTTTTTTATTCAACAAATCAGATAAATAAGCAGAAACTAAATATGATTGAACTTTTAATTCTGAAGAAATATCTGTAGGGACTACAGGACCTTTCTTTTTAATTAGTTCTAGAATCTGTTCATTCATAATATTTGGATTAAATTGGGATTTAAAAAAATTTCCATATTAAAAATATAGATTTTAAAGAATTATGGACCAAAATAACGAGACTATGGCTTAATCCACTTAACTTCCCAATAAGTTACATCTCCCTCATCATCAACAGTACCAATCATTAATCTTTTCTTAGTAGAATGAGCAACTCTGTTTTTAGCAGAAAAACTATGCCATGTAGAGGTTTCTGATTCATGTACTGCATAAACAACCCACTTTGCGTGTTCCTCTCCCGGTTTAACTCCTCTATCATATACTCTAAAATCAGCACCAAACTTCAAAGCAGTTTTAACAATATAACCTCTATCTCTCAAATCCTTGAAAACTACAAATCTATTCCAAAAACTCTTATCTAGCCTTCTAGCTCTTGAAACAAATGCCTCAAAATCCAATATTTTATTTCTTCCATCAAAAACTTCAATTTTTCCCTTTTCTAAAAGGTATAAAGCCTCTAATAAAGATAATTGAACTTTATCATTAATTAAACTGCCAAATCTATTAGAATTATATAATTCTCTAGCTTCTTCAGTCGCAGCAGTAATTATTCTTTCATTTGCGAATATAGTTTTAATTAATGGTTTTTTAATCATAACCATCTAGAAACTACATTTATTTATAAGATTTTCTTTTATTTTATGAAAATAAAAGGAAAGAAATATATAATCTTAAGATTTTTATATAAAAATGATAAAAATAAAGGTAGATTTTCTCGGAACAGGATGTATGGTACCAACAATAGAAAGGAATCATTCTGGATATTTAATTAGTTACAAAAATCATGGGATTCTTATGGATTGTGGAGAAGGTATTCAAAGACAATTCAAAATAGCAAAAATAAAACCAACAAAAGTTACTAAAATATTAATATCTCATTGGCATGGAGATCATGTATTAGGAATTCCTGGGTTTTTAGAGAATCTATCTTGGGCCGGATATGATAGAGTTTTAGAAATATATGGTCCAAAAGGAACTGAAAAAAAAATTAGATTATTAAGAGACATTTTCAAATCCCACATTTGTATTAAATTTATCGTAAAAGATATTGAAGAAGGTGTTTTTTATGAAGATGATGATTATAAATTAGAAGCATATGAATTAGATCACACAATTAAATCCTTCCGATCTAAATTTGTTGAGAAAGATAAATTAAAAATTGATATGAGAAAGGCCAAAAAATTCGGACTTGAAGAAGGTCCAGAATTAGGTAGATTATTAAGAAATAAAGTCATAAAAAAGGATAATAAAGAAATAAAAGTTGAAGATATTTCAAATAAAGAAGAAGGAAGAATTGTTTCTTATATGGCCGACACAAAATGTTGTGAAAATTGCTATAAATTGGCTAAAGATGCTGATTTATTAATTGCCGAAAGTACTTATCTAAAAGATGATGAAGATAAGGCAAAAGAATACAATCATATGACTTGTATCCAAACATCACAAATTGCTAAAGACTCGAATGTTAAAAAATTAGCATTAACACACTTTAGCCAAAGATATAAAGAAGATAGAGAGTTCTTAAAACAAGCAAAGAATGTATTCAAAAATACAGTTTGTGCTAAAGATTTTATGAGTATTGAATTATAATTTTGAAATAAATTTTATTCAAATTAATTAAAAATGGTAAAAAACAGATGGGCTAAACGTAAAGGAATTAATGCGGAAAGAGATTTAATAAATTTATTTTGGTCCCAAGAAGGTTGGTGTGCCCACAGGATTGCTGGTTCTGGTTCTTCAAGATACCCTTCACCAGACTTAATTGCAGGTAGCTCTTTGAGGAAATTAGCTATTGAGGTCAAAATCACCTCTGAAGATAAAAAATACTTCAAACAAGAAGAAATTGAGGGATTAAAGGAATTCTCAAACATATTTGGATCTGAACCTTGGGTGGCTGTTAAATTCTCAAAATCTGATAATAATAATTGGTTTTTCTTTACTTTAGAAGATTTGAATGAAAATAAAAGTTCATTTAGTATTACTTTAAAGGATGCTGAGATGAAAGGACTTTTATTTGAAGAACTAATTAAATAATTCTTACAAATTAATGAACTAAAAATTTATAAATTAATTATTTCGAGGAAAACATATGGAAGAGGGATATGTTATTCTTGATTTAGAAACAACTGGATTATCGAAATACTATCATAAAATTACTGAAATAGCCGCTATGAAAGTAAAAAATAATGAAATAGTTGAAAAATTTGAAACATTAGTAAATCCTCAAGTTCCTATTCCTAAATTTATAACTAGATTAACTGGAATTACAAATGAAATGGTAGAAAATGAACCAACCATTAATGAAGTAATGCCTAAATTTATTGAATTCTTGGGAGATCATCCAATTGTTGCACATAATGCTACTTTCGACCATGGTTTTTTAACTGAAAATGCTATTAAATGTGGTCTAGAAATGAATAATAAAAAGATTTGTACTAAGAAATTAGCAAATAGGCTTCTTCCAGAGTCTCCAAGTAAAAGATTAACTGATTTATGCTCTCATTTTAATATAATTAATGACCAAGCCCATAGAGCAATGTCAGATGTTAAGGCCACTTATCAGCTTTTGAATGAATTTAAGAACATGATGGAAGAAATGGGTATAAAAACAAGCGATGATGTTATTAAATTCCAAGATTCTAAAATAAATAGAAACTAGATAAATATCAAAACCTTTTTAAATGGTTTGAATTTCTCAAATATAATGGAAGGTACAATTTCAAATTATAGAGGTGGAAGACACACTCAAAAAGATAATCAAATGGTTATTGTAATTGAAGGTGTTAACACTAAAGAAGAAGCAGAAAAATTATCAGGAAAAACTGTTACTTGGAAAAGTCCTGCTGGTAAAGAAATTAAAGGCGAAGTTAGAGGATCTCATGGTAATTCTGGGGCTGTTAGAGCTGTCTTTGAAAGAGGTATGCCAGGTCAAAGTCTAGCTACAAAAGTTAGTATCCAATGATTATAGAGAAAGCTTTTGAAGATTTAAACAAAAACTATCAAGATTTTTCTTTCCAACTAACTTATTCTAAAAGATTTAGTGATTTTAATGCTAATATTAAGAGAAGAGGCTCTAATATTGAGCTTAATTTAAGTCATTCTTGGGAAGATATTGGAGATGAAATTAAAATTGGTTTAGTCCAACATCTTTTATTTAGATTATTTAAAATTAGAAAAGAAACAATCTATACTCAACTATATGATGATTTTATTAAAAAATTAGATAAATTCTCTCCAATTAAACATTCAAATAATGTTTTAGAAGAAAGTTTCAATAGAGTTAATGAGAAATACTTAAATGGATTAATGGAGATACCAAACTTAAAATTTGGACAAAATTCTACACGACAATTGGGAGTATATCACTTCCAAACAAATACTATAACAATAAGTAATATTTTAAGAGATGAAGATCAAGAAGTATTGGATTTTGTAATGTATCATGAATTACTTCACAAAAAAGAAAAATTCAATTCTACAAAAGGAAGAAATTTTTATCATACTGCTAATTTTAAAAAACTAGAAAGAAAATTTGAAAATTTTGATTTAATTGAAGATAAGATTAAAAATATAATTAGAAAACACAAAACAAGAAAAACATCAACATCAAAACCTAAAAGAAAAAAAAGTAATATTTCTAGATTGTTTGATTTTTTTTCATAAAATAAAAAAATTATTGCTTTTCATAATTTGCTAATTGTTTAACAATATTCTTGTAATCTTTAGAAATATGCTCAATAATTGCATTTTTTTCCATAATTGTATTTTCTTTAACATTAATTTTACTTTCTAATCCTTGAGTTTTTTCTTTATAAGATTCTACTTTATTTGCATTAGAATTACAACCATACATAGCAGAAAATGAAATCAAAGCTGCAACGCCATATCCAACAACATGTTTCATAAATCCTTTATTTTTTTCTTGTTCGTACATTTTAATTACACCTCCTAAAGTGTAAATAAAAATCATATAATTTATTTTAAAACAATATTTGCTATTTTTTCGAAAGATATTCGGAAATTAAGGATTTGAAAGAGTATATGTGTCAAAATTACCATCTTTTATTTCAGAAATTCTCTTATCAATATAAGATTCTAATCCAATATCGTAATTTTTATATTTAATACTTATATTTAATAAATCAATTTCATGAATTCGTTTTTGATAATTTAATTCTAATTCAGAAGTTTTCTTAATTCCTTCTTCTAATTTTTTATGTTGATATTCAGAAAAAATCATTGCCAACCCCATACCACTCATGATTCCAAAATAAACAAAATTGTGTAAAAAACCACAGTTATTTTTTCTTTCTTTTTCTTTTATTTCATTATACATTTTTACCTCATGATTAATTAAGAAAAAATTATTTATATATTTATTTTGTGAAAAATCGGAGGTTTTCTAAAATTTCCAAAATATTTCTGAAAGACTATATGAATAATATTTATATATTAATGTGAATTTTTACATATTATGAATAACAAAAAATTACAGGATAAGCTATTTCTAAAGAAAGAAAGTGCGTGGAAAAATCTAAAACAAGAAGAAGTCTTCAAATTTTGTGAAGATTATAAAAATTTTTTACGTCAATCCAAAACAGAAAGACAATGTGTTAAAAATATAATTAAAATTTTAGAAGAAAATGGATTTACTAAATTTAATTACGAATTAAGAGAAGGTACTAAGTGTTATAAAGTTGTTAAAGATAAATGTGTTATTGCATGTATTGTCGGAGAGAATAAGACTTCTTTTAGATTATTAGGAAGTCATGTAGACAGCCCAAGATTAGATTTAAAGCCAACACCACTTTATGAAGATTCAAATTTAGCATTATTACAAACTCATTATTACGGTGGCATAAAAAAATACCATTGGGTAAATACTCCTTTGATATTACAAGGAGTTGTTATGCTAAAAGATGGTAAAAAAGTTGAAATAAGTATTGGGGATAAAGATTACGACCCAGTTTTTGTTATTCCAGATTTATTACCTCATTTAGCAAAAGAACAAATGAAAAAAGAAGGTAATAAAATAGTTGAAGGAGAAGAATTGAATGTTTTATTTGCTAGTATTCCAATAAATGATGAAGAAATTAAAGAACAAATTAAATTTTCTGTTTTAAAACAAGTAAATGAAGATTATGGTATGATTGAAGAAGATTTCGTTACTGCAGAATTAGAATTCGTTCCTGCATATGTTCCAAGAGATGTTGGATTAGGAAAAGGTATGATTGGTGCTTATGGACAAGATGATAGAGTATGTGTTTATACTACTTTAAAGGCAATTTCAGAAATTAATGATCCAAAACATACATGCATTGGTTTATTTGTAGACAAAGAAGAAATTGGTTCAATGGGTGATACTGGAGCTCAATCTTTAATACTTAGAAATTTCATTTATGAATACAGAATGGCTTTAGGATTAACAACTGATGTAAGTAAAATAATGGAAGATTCCAAAGCATTATCTGCAGATGTAACAGCTGGATTAAATCCAAATTATAAAAACGTACATGATGACAAAAATGTATCTTATTTAGGAAAAGGTGTTTCTGTAGAGAAATATGGTGGTGGTGGTGGAAAATATTCTACTCACGATGCTCATGCAGAATTTGTTCAAGAAATTAGAACTATCTTAGATGATAATAAAATACCTTGGCAAACAGGAGAATTAGGAAAGATTGATATTGGTGGTGGTGGAACTATTGCTATGTTCTTATCTAGATATGGTATGGATTGTATAGATGCGGGACCTTGTGTATTAGGGATGCACTCTCCTTTCGAAATAACAAATAAAGCAGATGTATATTGTGCATACTTATTGTATAAGAAATTCTTAATTAGATAATTTTAATTTTTTTATGTATTTATTTATTTATTTTAAATTAGAACTGCCTTAATTCTTCTTATACCTGCAGCACTAGATTCTTCTTTTAATATTTTAAATTTACCAAGATCTTTAGTATTTTGAATATGAGGACCCATACATATTTCTTTAGAATAATCTCCAACTTCATAAACAGAAACTTTATCTGGATATCTTGCTCCAAACTCTGCTTGAGCTCCAGATTTCAAAGCATCATCTAAAGGCATTTCTGATTTTTTAATATCCATGCCTTCATCAATTACACGATTTACTTCATCTTCAACAGCTTGTTTTTCTTCATCTGTTAATTTTCTATCAAAATTAAAATCATATCTTAATCTTTCTGGAGTAATATTTGAACCTCTTTGTTTAATATTTTCATCATTAAGAATTTTTCTTAATGCTTCAGCCAAAATATGTGTAGCAGTATGATATTTTGCAGTAATTTCAGAACTTTCAGAAAGCCCACCTTTGAATTTTTGCTCTGCACCTTTTCTAGATAACTCTTGGTGTTTTTCATATTCTTCTTTAAATCCAATCTCATCAACAGGTACATTTTTCTCATGAGCCAATTCTTGAGTCATCTCTAAAGGAAAACCATATGATTGAAATAATAAGAAAGCTTCTATTCCAGTAATCTTATTATCCTTTTCTACCATTTTTGTAAATTCCTTTAACCCCTTATCTAAAGTCTTTTGGAATTTATCTTCCTCTTTCTTTAATTCATCAAAAATAAAATCTTTTTTTTCTAAAAATAATGGGTAATCATCTTTATACATATCAATTACAACTTTTGCTAATTCAACAGTTGCATCAACTTGAAATAAATCTACTCCAAGTAATCTTAAATGTCTTATACTTCTTCTAATATATCTTCTTAAAATATAACCTTGATCCATATTTGAAGGTGGTATTCCTCTTTCATCTCCCAAAATAAATGTCGCTGCCTTCATATGATCAGCAATAATTCTAAAAGATTTTTCAGTAAATGCATCTTCTTCTCTTCCTGATAGTTCTTTAATTTTATTAATTAAAGGTTTGAATACTTCAATCTCAAAAATATTTGTTTTACCTTGTAAAATCATAGCTACTCTTTCAGTACCTAATCCTGTATCAACATTCTTTTGTTGTAAAGGTTCAAATGTTCCATCTTGAGTTTTGTTATATTCCATGAAAACATTATTCCAAATTTCAACCCAATTTTCATCATTTGAGTTAAATTCTTGAGGAGGTGGAATATCATTTGGAGCCCAATAAAAAATTTCAGTATCTGGACCACAAGGACCAGTTTCTCCAGCCGGACCCCACCAATTTTCTTTTTTATCTAAAAATGCAATTCTCTTTTCAGGCATGCCTAAACTTTTCCAAATATTTGCAGCATCTTCATCTTTTGGAGCATCTTTATCTCCTTCAAAACAAGAAACTGCTAATCTTTCAATAGGTAATTTTAAAACTTGAGTTAAAAATTCAAAACTCCATTTTATAGAATCTTCTTTAAAATAATCTCCCAAAGACCAATTTCCAAGCATTTCGAACATAGTTGTATGAGTATTATCTCCAACTTCATCAATATCTTGCGTTCTAATACACTTTTGTACATCAACTAACCTTTTACCCAAAGGATGTTTTTGACCCATTAAGAATGGAACTAAAGGATGCATTCCAGCTGTTGTAAATAAAACAGTTGGATCATGTTCTGGAATCAATGAAGCTGACTCTATTTTTTTATGCCCTTTTGATTCAAAAAATTCAATATATTTCTTTTTTAACTCTTTTGCTGTAATCATTCTCTAATAAACCAATAAGTCAAAGAATCAATGTTTCATTTATATATTTTTTCTATAATTTTAACTAGAATTACTCTTGTCTTAACTCAATTGTTTGGTAATCACAATACATAGAATCACAAACATCTAACCTTATTGTTTCAGTATTAAATTTACCAATATTTGATTCAAAAGCAACAATCCATTTATTCTTCTCAGTTGTATCTGGAGTTATAGATGTGATGTCAATTTTATCATAAGTTGTAGGGATTATTCTTAAATTATCTTCATCTGGATCTACTGCCTTAAATGTAAAAGCATATTTTCTAGTATCAGGAATATTTACTTTATCAATATATTGTAAAACAGGAACTCTATTTTCTCTGACAAAATTGAAATAAAATGGTTTCCCGTTTAAATTACCATCAATTTGATTTAATTTGATTTTAATTAAATCATATTCTGGTTCCAAGGTGATTTTACTAAAAAAATTCTGAAAATTTAATATTGGCATAATAATGGAATTCTCATATTCCTCGATATTATGAACAAAACCT
>JAHWHN010000124.1 GCA_019323235.1 Candidatus Woesearchaeota archaeon
TGAGCGTAAAGTGCGTTATTATGAAAACCGCCATCAACAAATTGCAAATCGAATGGTTGTCATATCACCAATGGTGGATAAACATGCTTATCCTGTGGCTAAAAAACTAGGCATTGAAATACACAGTCATGCTGAAGAATTTGAAATATAATAAAATATTTAATATCAATAAGTTAGTAATTTAACGCCGTGTTTAACTATGAAAATTAAAACCGTTGAACATTATATTAAGTAATAATAAATGACAATACAAATCGATTTATTTGGTAGAAAATATAGAACAAATAGGTTTCCGAAAACGCAATATTTAGGAAGTAAGGAACAATTTGTCAATTGGATTTTTGAAATAGCTCCAAAAAATATTGAAACATTCTTTGATGCTTTTAGCGGTACTTCTGTTGTAGGTTATCATTTTAAAAGTCGAGATTATGAAATTTACAGTAATGATTTCTTAAAGTGTAATTATTTGATAGCAAAAGCCCTTATTGAAAACAACAATGTAAAACTTGAAAAGAAAGATGTTAACATTCTTCTAAATGAAAATATAGAATCTCATAATCTTATCGAATCAGTGTTTACTAACATTTTCTTTGAAAAAAACCAAGCTCAATTTTTAGATAAATTTCGAACCAATGTTGAAAAATTAGATAATGAATATAAAAAAGCTCTTGCGCTTGCCTTAATGAATAGAGCACTAACAAGAAAAGTTACATTGGGACATTTTGCCCACCTGAGTGCCATCAAATATAGTAAAAATCCAAATAGGGTTAAGAGAAATCCAAGTTTAATAAGACATTTAAAGGATATTTTTTTAAATTTAATTGATTCATATAATAATGCTATTTTTGACAATGGTAAAAATAATAAGGCATTTTGTGAAAATACTATTACTCTCATTCCAAAATTAAAACATATTGATTTGGTGTATTTTGATCCACCTTATTGTGGTTGTCATCCCGATTATCAGGCATTTTATCATTTTTTAGAAACGTATGTAGAATATTGGAAAGATAAGAAATTTGTGAATGATACAAAAATGTATTATCCGAAAAGAGAAAGCGGTTTTGTTTTAAAAACAGAGATTAAACAATCTTTTCAAAAACTTTTTGAAAATAGCCAGCATATTCCGTATTGGCTTATCTCATATAATAATAAAAGTATTCCTAAAAAAGGAGAAATGATTGAAATGATTGAACAATATAGAAGTGTAAAAGTTTATGAATACGAATATAAAAATCATTACGGTGGAAAAGGAAGTCGTAAAGGAACGAAGGAATATCTATTTTATTGTTACAATTAAAATATTATGAATTTTGATATTTATTTAAGATTACAAAAACTTTATCAATCTAATGATTTTGAAAAATTACTCGAAGATTCAAATAGTTTATTATTTTTGAAAATTAGATCAATTGCTCGAAAAGAATTGTTGATTGAGTTTGCAAATGTTTTAGAAATTAATTCAAATCAAAATATAAATTCTCTTGTTAAAGAGATAAGCAATCATCAAAAGACAGAAATTATTATTGATAGTTTTATTAATAAAAAATATTTTGAAGAAAAGAAACATCGTGAACAGTATAAAAACCAACTTATTTCTGAATTGTATAAATTAAGAGTTTTTGATTGGGGAGGTTTGTACCAAAATAATTTAGAAAAAACTATTATTGATAATTATGTAAAGAAAATTAGGAATTTTGATGTTTTGATAGATAAAGTAGATAATGAAATTCACCAAAGTCTAAAAGGGTATGTTTTCTGTTCATGGTTTAATCATTGGACATCTATTTTGATTGAAGATATCTTCAAAGATCATAAACGAGTTTTACCAACAGTTGGACTTATTAAAAAGGTTGATTTTTTTATAGATAATATTCCATTTGATTTAAAGGTAACTTATTTTCCAGAAGGTTTTATGAAATTAAAAAGAAAAGAAAGAGGTTTGAAACCAGAATTAACAGAACTCAAGCGAATTGCAAAGAATAATAATATTAATTTTGATCGTTCTCAAAAAAGTAGGTTTCTTTTACAAGAATTACTAATTAGATTTTCTGAAACTCATCTTGAAGAAGTGAAAAAAGAAATAGAAAATTTTCATAAAACAAGATGGGATATTATAAAAGATACAATCCAAAACAAAAGAAAGTTGATAAAGTGGCTTTATGAAGAACAAGGTGAAAGACGTTTTGATTCATCCAACCGTTTATTTTTAGTTCTCATCGATCAAAACAATTTAGAAGAAAGTTGGAAGTTAAAAAGAAATATTGATTTTTTAAAAGAAAATATTAAATTCTATTTAGATAACTTTAAAATAACGGAGAATTTAAGAATTTCTTTTATATGGAAAGGTAAAAAATATTCACCCATTGCAGATATTTTATTTATTGTAAAGCATTAACTTAATGCCGTGCTCAATTATTTTACAATTTATTGATTTTAAAGAATAAACATCGTAAATTCTGTGGTTTGTAAATATCTTTAACTTTAAAAATCAAAATTTTAGAAATATTAGTTGAACATTGCATTAACCTTAGTAAAAATTCTTCTTAAAATAGATTTTTCAGTAACATTTGTATTTAAACTTAAAAAGAGGTGTAAAAATGGCGTATGAAGTTGATGGAAAAACCATCGAATGCACTCCAACCGGTTTTTTAACCGAAACGGATGATTGGAATGAAA
>JAHWHN010000125.1 GCA_019323235.1 Candidatus Woesearchaeota archaeon
AGTTTAATTCCTTTTTTTATTAATTTAATAAGAACATTATGAACTTGAGGATATGTTTTTAAGTATGTTGCTTTTGTTCTTTTATATGCGTTAATCGCAGCCGCTATTTTAATGTCATCTTCTTTATCATATTTTCTTAAGAATTCACCAATCCAATTTTCAGATTCAATACCAACTTCCCAATATAAATCCATTAATTTTTCAAAAGCTTCATCATAGCTCATATTTAATCCATTGTCTTTTAATGAATGAACTACTGCTTTTACTGCCTTTCTTTTCATATCTCTAAAATCCATTAGAGTATTATCAACGTCAAATAATATTGCTTTTATCATGATATCAGTTTTATGTTTAATGTTATTTATAATTATTACTGTTTATGTTGATAATATTTATATAAAACACTCTTTAATTATTAAAAAATGATTGGAAAAAAAGAATTAATCAAAAAATCTGGCGAACGTTTAAGATCAGCAAAAATATTTAGAGAATTTAATCTTTTTAAAAAAATTAAGAATCAAGAAAAAGAATTAGCTAATTCTTTAATATCCATTTATTCAGATAATCGTCATTTTTACATATCAGATTGTGAATATTTTAGGTCTTATGTTTACTTTAAGGCTAATTATTCATTACAAATGACTATGAAAAAGTATGAGAACTTTTCTATTAACAAAACTCATGAAGGTTTTGAACAAAAATTTAGTTGGGATTATTTTGAAGAACATCATAATCTTTTAGATAGTAGAAATATTATTAATACCTTAGAAAAAGAAGTTGGCAAAAAGGAAATTAGTAAATTAGTATTATATCATTTAATTCTTAATGGAGGAGAGTTTTTTGGTCCTTTAGGGGGGTTAGATTTTGCTTATCATACTCAATTAGATCTGAAAATTCCTTATCAATATTTACAAGAAGGAAATTTAGTTGAAACTTTAAGTTATTCAGGAGTTAATGTTAAAGAATTTGAAAAGATTTGTTTAGAATCTAATTTAGAAAGTGTTCAAGGGTATTTTAATTATGGTAGACCTGGTTGTTTATTAAAAAAAGTACCTCTTGTTGAATTAATTAGAAATAATTATCCAAGATGGGATATTAATTAATCTTGCGAGGGTGGCAGAGTGGTCAAATGCGCTAGGTTGAGGGCCTAGTTCCTTAGTGGATACGCGAGTTCGAATCTCGTCCTTCGCAGTTTTCTTTAAATAAATACCAATTTATCTCTACTAATAGCTATTTAACACCAAAATCTTTATAAATTAAATATGTATTTCCGAGATTAGGTGAGAATTATGAGTATTATAGGAACTAATTTTACAGAAATAATTGTTAAAAAAAATAAACACGTAGTTAAAGGATTAAAAGTTAGCAACAATTTAGGTATTAAATCTATTGAAAAAATGGACCTAAGTTTTGGTAAGACAAATAAGCAAGCTGGTCTTAAGTTTGTATTTGAGTATTCTACTAAATACGAACCAGGAGTAGCTAGTATTAATCTAGTAGGTGATGTTTTAGTTTTAGAAGCTGCTGAAAAAGTTGAAAAGGTTTTAAAAGATTGGAAAGATAAAAAACCTATCGATGAAGGCATCATGACTGAAGTTATGAATAATGCCCTAAATAAAGCAACTGTTAAGGCTATTATCTTTTCACAAGATATGAATTTACCTGCACCAGTTAAATTACCAAAAGTTGTTCAGAAACCTAAATCTGAATAAACTCTTTTTTTATTTTAATTCAATTATATCTTATGGGGGTGTCTAATATGACAAAAGAAATTACTCTAAAAGTTGCAGAAGCTATTCAAGATGATACTTACAAAGGTATAGTTAGAATAGATACTTCTTTTATGAAAGAGCTTTCTCTTAATCAAGGAGATGTTATTGAGATTGAGGGAGATAGAAAGACTGTTTCAATCGTAGATAGAGGATACCCTGGAGATATTGGACTAGACATTATTAGAATGGATGGTCTTATGAGAAGAAATGCCAAGACTGGTCTTGGTGAAACTGTTAAGATTAGAAAAGTTGAAAATATTAAAGTAGCAAAAAAAGTTGTTTTAGCTCCTGCTAAGAAAGGTATTGTTGTTAGAGCTTCTCCAAATACATTTAAGAGAAGTTTATTAGGAAGACCTATTATTAAAGGAGATGTTGTTTCCATGGGTGGAGCTAGAAGAAGAAGAACTGCTATGTCTGATAACCCATTTTTTAGTGACTTTTTTCCAGAAGCTGAGAATATGTCTTCTTTCTTTACAGATTTAAGATTTGTTGTAGCTTCTACTGATTCTAAAGGACCTTTAATTATCGGAGAAGAAACTGAAGTTATGTTAAATCCAGAAGCAATGGATGTTGAAGAAGATTTAGCACCAGATGTTACTTACGAAGATATTGGAGGATTAGAAGACGAAGTTAAGAAAGTTAGAGAAATGGTTGAATTACCTCTTAAACATCCAGAAATTTTTGAAAGATTAGGAATTGAACCACCAAAAGGAGTTTTAATGCATGGACCTCCTGGAACAGGTAAGACTTTATTGGCTAAAGCTGTAGCTAATGAAACTAATGCTCATTTTATTTTAATTAATGGACCAGAAATTATTGGTAAGTTTGTTGGTCAATCTGAAGAGAATTTAAGAAAGAAGTTTGAAGAGGCTTCAAAGAATGCCCCTTCAATTATTTTCATTGATGAAATTGATGCTATTGCTACTAAAAGAGAAGAGGCTCATGGTGAAGTTGAAAAAAGAGTTGTTGCTCAATTACTTGGATTAATGGATGGACTTCAATCTAGAGGTAAGATAATTGTTATTGCTGCATCAAACATTCCTAATTCATTAGATCCTGCTTTGAGAAGACCTGGAAGATTTGATAGAGAATTAGAAATTGGTGTTCCTGGTAAAGAAGGTAGAGATAAAATTTTGAAAATTCATACTAGAAATATGCCTTTGGATAAAAGTGTTGATTTAGATTATTTAGCTGAAATTACTCACGGTTTTGTTGGAGCAGATATTTCTGCTTTAGCTAAAGAAGCTGCTATGGTAGTATTGAGAAGAGTTTTCCCAGAAATTCAATCTAAAGATGAATCTGAACCAATTCCAAATGATGTTTTAGAAAAATTAATTGTAACTCAAGAAGATTTCTTAGAAGCATTAAAAGTTGTTAGACCTTCAGCTTTAAGAGAAGTTCTAATTGAAAAACCAAATGTTAAATGGGATGATGTTGGAGGCTTGAAAGATGTTAGACAAGAACTAACTGAAGCTGTTGAATGGCCTTTAAAATATCCTGATGCTTTTAAGACAATGGGTGTTAAACCTCCAAAAGGAATCTTATTATATGGTCCTCCTGGCACAGGTAAGACTTTATTAGCAAAAGCTATAGCCACTGAAACTAAAACTAATTTTATTGCTGTAAAGGGCCCAGAATTACTTTCTAAATGGGTTGGAGAATCTGAGAAAGCAGTAAGAGAAATTTTTAAAAAGGCTAGACAAACTAGTCCTACTATTGTATTCTTTGATGAGATTGATTCTATTGCATCTAATAGAAATAGTGAATCAACATCCAAAGTATCTGAACAAGTTGTTAATCAACTTTTAACAGAGATGGATGGTTTAGAAGATTTACAAGATGTTGTTGTAATTGCAGCTACAAACAGACCAGATATGATTGATTCTGCTTTGTTAAGACCTGGAAGATTCGATAGAATTTTATTAGCTCCAGTACCTGATGAAGAATCTAGAGAAAAAATATTTGGAGTTCATACTAAAGCAATGCCTTTAGATTCTGATGTTAATATTAAAGATATGGCTAAGGAAACTGAAGGATATGTTGGAGCTGATATTGAAGCTATTTGTAGAGAAGCAGCAATTTTAGCTTTAAGAAAAAATATTAAAGCAAAAAAAGTTTCTAAGAAAAACTTTGAAGAAGCAATGTTAAAAGTTCATCCTTCTGTAAACAAAGATATTAAGGAAGCTTATGAAAATCTTGGTAAACAATTTACTATGAAAAAAGGTAAAGAGTTACAAGAACATGCAACAAACTATTTCGGATAGAATCTATTATCAATATTAATTATTTTATTGAAATGATTAGGCAGTAATATCTTACTATAAAACCCATATTCAATGTTTTTCATTCATTGGGCAAATTAATATAACTATATCATGCTTTTATTAAGCTAGAATATTTTTCTTTATTTTTAATTATTGTTTCTGGGAAGGTTTCATCTATTTTGACATAATTTACTTTTTGATATCTTCCAAAT
>JAHWHN010000126.1 GCA_019323235.1 Candidatus Woesearchaeota archaeon
ATTTTCTGAAAATTTCTTTTCATCGTAAGTTCCTAGAACTTTATTTAATAAGCCACTATAACCTTTTTCAGTAGCACCATAAACAGAATTTTTTAGATCTTTAGCACCATTATAGACACTAGTATCTTTTAAGTAATTAAAAGCACCTTTTAATTTTGACATTAAACCATAAGATTGTTTATCATTTCTTGGAACGTAACCAACATCTAATTTAGTATCTAAAGTAGTCATTTTGAATATTACCTCTTTCTAATAATAGTGATGTTGTTCTAATATATAAATGTTTCGTTTCTTTTATCACTAAAAAGTAGGAACACTAAATAACCTTTATAAATAAGCTAATCTTACAGGCATAAATGTCAAAAAAACAATCAACTGAAGAACATGAATTTTTTAACAAAGCCATGGTTAGTGTTGAAAAAATTGGTTTAGATGCAACAATTAACAACTTGGTTCAAAATTTCCAATCTTTTGATAATAAAGCAATTCTATTTCACACTTTGGCCAATTTATACCGGGCTCAAGGAAATGCCCAATATACTTTTATGTCTCTCGCTAGGTCAATTATAGAAGATGAAAGATATATGTCTAATTTTCAAGAATTACAAAAAATGGCAAGAATTTCATCAGAACATACTAATAAATCAATAGATTTTATTTTTGAAGAAGATTTTGAAAACGCCGCTGCCGAATTAGAAAAAGGAATTGTTTTTAACCCATTTAATCTAACTAATTATGTTGTTGAAGCTGTTATTTGTGAAAAAATCAACAGAATTGATGTAAGAGATAAAGTTTTGGATACTTTGAATAACATTAGAGAAATGGTGGATACTGATTCAAATATGCGTCTATTAAATCTTTACTTGGAAGATTTATCATCTGCTGGTCTTGAAGATTTATCTAATGAAGTTTATGTAAGAACAATAAAAAGTTTCACCAAAAATGATATTTTAAAATATTCTTTTGGAAAAGATTTACTTAAACAAAAAAGATATTATGATGCATTAAATTTATTTGAAAGTATTGAAGAAAATAATAAAAGAATTAATCCATGTGGACGTGAAACATTTAATAATATTTTAGACTGTATGAGAAGTTCTAAGGAGCAAGTTACTTCAGAAAGTGGATTAAAATATAAATCACTTAATGAAAATATTTTTGAGAAAGAAATTTTTTCAGCAATTTGTCTTTATGCATTATATGATAAAAAAAGCAGTGATAGAAAGATAAATAATTTTTTCAATTTCATTAATGAGAAAAAAATTTACAAAGAAGAAATTAAAAGGTATTTGAACTTAATTCATTATTATAAGGGCATGATTGATTATGACAGGGGAGATTTTTGTTCATCTAATGAAAATCTTATGAAAATTGAAGATATAAGAAATATTAGGGATCATATTGATCCACTTTTAATGTCCTATATCGCAATAGATAATAAAAATACTTTAAATGACATGGATTATATTAAAAAATTGCCTAATTTTGTAGATTTGGATTTTTTAAATAAATATTCTAAATTTGAAAAACTACTAAATATCAGATCTATGAAACAATCTTTAGAAATAATTCTAGAAATAGGAGATTATTATAAAGATTATTTTAAAAGTAGAATTAATTTGGAAAAATATCAAAGATTGTTACTTAATCCTCAAGAAATGATTAAAAATATTTCAAACGAAGAAGAAGCAGAAATTGCTATATACGAATCTTTAAATGGAATTCTTGAAGATACAATTGAACTTTCAAAACCAATTGCAATAATTGGAGCCAGTATTTCTCACGGTGTTGATCAATATATTAATAAAATTGTAGTTGATGATGAAGATAATTTTGAAGAAGTTAAAGAACAAATTGAAAAACTTATTGGTAGAATTAATTCAAATTATTCTCAAGAAATTTCAATCTCTGAATTAAATAAGAATAAGTTAAAATTCGAAATAAATATTGAGGGGGTGAAATCCTACATAGTTTATTCAAGAAAATGGCATCAAACAAAAAATAAAGTTTTCAAATTCAAAAAAAGTTTTTTAGATGATGAAGAAAATGAAGTTAAATTTAAAAATTTAGAACAAAGATTTAATTTATGTTTACTAAGTGAAAATAAAGAAGAATGTGAGAGAGAAGATATTGTTAAAATATACTCTGATGATGATCATGAAATAAGAAGCTCTTCTGAGTTTAAATTTGTATCCCGATTAAAGCAATTAAAAAATGTTTGTACACCAAAAATTAAAAACACATATGCCTCAAATAAATATTCTTTTGCATCTTATGAAGAAGTAAAAGGTCCTGATTTTCAAGATTTTATTTTGAACTATGATTTATCTGATAAGAAAAAAACCAGAAAATTTAGAAATAAAATATTGAAAAAACATATTGAAGATTTAATTGAAATGCAATGTTTTGATTTTTCAGATATTGATATTGATAGAAAAAATGTTAATTTCTATGATAAATTATTAGAAAGTATTTCAGATTTAGATAGCTACAAATCAAAAGGTTTTTTTGAAAGAAAAAATGTCAAAAATGCTTTAAAATCAATATCAAAAAAAATAGATGAAGGTTATAAAACTGATTTCTTAGATAGAAGTTTGTTCAATGCAATAATAGATTTAGAAGATCAAGAAAAAGGTATCTACTTATACCAAATTGATTTTGATCAAGCATGGAAACAAACTTTCTTCTTAGATGATTATATTCAAATTATAGACAATCCTTTATTGAAATTAAAACCTAAAGAGAGAAAGTATTTTGAAACTAAATATAAAACTGAAATTTTACAGCAAAAACCAGAATTGGCAGACGAATTTGATTCTACTTTAATATATGGAGGATTTTATAGAAATTTAAGATTCTGGCACCATTATTCAAATGGAGATATTAAAGAACCTGTTGAGGGTATGGCTAAAGCTTATTTAGATAAAAGTCTAAGTTATCTTCAAAAAATAATAGATCAAGGATTATGTGAAGATAAACAAAAATTAATTAAACTAAAAGAAATTCTAGAGTAATATGATTATATATTTAGCCAGACATGGAGAAACTAATTTAAACAAAGAGGGTAAGTTTCAAGGAATTTCTGATTTTAGTTTAAATGATAAAGGAATTAAATATGCTAATAAACTAAAGAAATTTTTTTCTAACAAAAAATTAGATGAAGTTTTCTCTTCAAATCTTAAAAGGTCTAAAGAAACTGCTAAAATAATCTCAAATGATTTTAAAATTGAAAAAAATCTTCATGAGATTTCAGGGGGAATTTTTGAAGGAAAGACTTTGGATGAACAAAAATCAAAATATCCAAAAGAATTTCAAGCTAGAATTAATGACAAATATAACTTTGTAATTCCCAAAGGTGAAAGTTATAAGACTGCTAAAAAAAGAATTGAGAAATTAATTAATAAAATAATTAAAAAGAATTATGATGAAATACTAATTGTCGGACATCAAGGAATTAATAGAATTATTTTACAAATTCTAACAAATATGGAAGATAAAGAAGTTGTTAATTATGATTTTGGTTTTGATTTTATATTAAAAATAGATACAGAGAAGAAAACTAAAAGGCGAATTAGTCTTTAATCTTGTCTAAATTTAAACCAGTTGTTGAACCCCAGAAATCATTAATTCTTCTTACAATAGAATTCATATAAAAGAGAATAGGTATTTCTTCACAATGTAATTGATTCATTGTTTTATTCATTTTTACCAATAAGGACTTTCCATTTGTTTTGACTTTTTCAAAATCAGAAAAAGAATAATTATAATATAACTTATAATAAGAATCTAACAAGTCTACAATTTCTTTGTACATTTTTAGAGTTTCTTTGCTCAATTTTTTTGTATATTTTGAATAATTCATACAAATATCTCTATAATCATCAGCAACATTTTCTAAATTCCAAATAATAACATATAGATAATGAGATTTTTCATCTGGATTTAAATTTCTATTCATACAACGATGAATAAAGTTTGTTAATCTATTATTTGTTAATTCTAAAGATAATAAAGAATTTAACTTATCGAATTTTCCATCTTTTAAATATTCATAACTATTTTTTGCCATAGTTAAAGAAACTAAAAAACTTCTCCTTAGAATCTGATCGAAATCAGAATCATCTTTAGCAGAGATATTCTGAACTATACATCTCCTTTCTGTTTGATCTACTATCTCAAAACCCAATAAAGTATTATTGATTGTATTTACAAGAGTTTCTAATGCCTCTTCTGAGTTAAATAAAATTTCTATCTTATCATAACCACTTTTATACAATACAGAAATAATACTTTTTATTGAAGATGAGTTTAAATTTTCTAAATTTACCGAAATTTCTTTTTTGTTTTTTATATAATTCTCTCTTTTAATTAAAACACAATTATTATCAATATCTACATCTAATTCATCCCCAGGAGTTATTTCATTTAATCTTACCCATTTCGCAGGAAGACTAATTGTGAAAGTATTACCTCCCACTTTATTGACTTTACGTTTAACCATAGACCTTAGAAAGTAAGACTAATATAAATAGTTTTCTAAAAATATATAGATATTTATCAATAATAAATATATTTGGATAATCTATATATATTTTCCGAGACACTTAGTAATATATTCGGTAAATTTAGAAAATACCGTAAAACCCAAGGAGTTACTAAAAATGGATCAAAAAGACATGAAAATAATTACTCAACTAAGAAATGATGCAAGAATGCCAATTACAAGTTTAAGTAGGAAAACTTCAATACCCGTCACTACAATATTTGATAGAATTAAAACACATCAGAAAAATAGATTAGTGAAAAAATTTACATCATTGTTAAATTTTGATCAGCTGGGATATACAACAAGGGCAAATATAGCATTAAAAGTTAATTCATCTGACAAAGAAGCCCTAAAAGAACATTTGATAAAAAATGAGAATGTTAATTCAATATCAAGAATTAACAATGGTTATGACTTCATGATAGAAGGAATATTTAAACAAATGATAGATATGGAGAACTTTTTAGATTCTTTAGAGAAAAAATTTGATATTCAAGATAAAAAATCATTTTTCATTATTGAGGATCTAAAAAAAGAAGAATTCATGACAGATGATTTATTTTTTTGATTTTTTTATTTTATTTATAATATCTAATCCCTCAAGTCATTAATATTAGTACTGGAATTTATTTTGTCATTTCCACCAACACCAAATTCGAATTTTAAACCTATGTTTAATTTAGATTCAGGTATTGAGTCCATATCAGGTCTGTCTCCACCATTACAAAAATATAAGTCATCATCAGGATGTTCTGATCTAATTAATTCTAAAGTTCTACAAACACTTCTATCTTCATCAATAGATAAGATAACTTCATCAACACTTCTTAACTCTTTAATAATCTCTAAACGTTCATTTTCATCCATAATGATCTTGCCTTTTTTTAGAATTTGCTGTTTATCATTATTTACTATTACTATTAAATAATCTCCACGACTTTTAGCATCTTGAATATATCTTAGATGTCCCAGATGTATTGGATTAAAATATCCACTAACGATTGTAACCTTCATGGTAAAAAAATAGAAAGATGCTTTAAATGTTTTTTGATGATTATTTGTAAATATTATCGTGATGATCAAAATCATAAAATAAAATCACATTATTTTTAATTAAAAAGATTAAAACAAAACTTCCAACATGAACTCTTTTATAATCTTGTAAAGGATTTCTTAAATTTTTATAATGATTAATATTTTCGCAACTAATGACTTCATCTATTTTCTTAATTAAAGAAAAATATAATTGTTTATCTTTCTTAAATAATTTGATTAACTTTTTTTTAAGAATATTAGAATAATCATAATTATTTCTCAATTTGCTTTCTTAAATCACCAATGTCTTCGAAACTATGAAACTTACCTTTACTAATTTTTTTCATTTTTTTAACAAATTCTGGTTTTAAAGCAGGTTCTAAGAATTCTTCTTCGAATCTATCAATTATG
Source organism: Candidatus Woesearchaeota archaeon (assembly GCA_019323235.1). GTDB lineage: Archaea > Nanobdellota > Nanobdellia > Woesearchaeales > JABIAG01 > JAHWHN01. The sequence goes on from JAHWHN010000126.1 coordinate 5,993, forward strand.
AAATTGACGGCTTCACTTTTATTTTTCAAACCGAATTTGCCTTTTACAATAGTTAAGACACGGTCTTCATATTCCCCAAGATTGATTATTGCTTGTACCATTATAAAATATAATAAAACATTATATTTTATAAGTCTTTTTGTTTTTTTGATGATTTTGAACCTCCAAGAAAAAATAATTAGAACTAACTAATATTTATTACGAGCAAAACTGTCCAATGAGTCTTGTGATTTTTTACAAAAGTCTTACAATTAATCTAACATTTCCAGAAATTTTTCGGGTTCTAATGCTTCTCTAGCATTCAACAAAGGAACTTCCCATTCATCATCTTGACCAATTCTAGGACAAGCAGTATTAATCCAAATTTGAATGAAATTATAATCTTCACAATGTTTGAAATCAAAAGTATTATCTACAAAAATGAATACTTTCTTACCTTCTTTCTCAAGTTTTTCTTTCAAACGTAAAGCCATACCTCTATGACACTGTCCAGGTTTGTTTGTTACCAAAATTCCAACTTTTTCAGAAGTTAATAATTTCAAAATTCTACCTTTAATTCTTTTTAATACTGGTTTCATTTCACTACTATTGTGAATTGTTAAAACATCAGTTGTTGGATCATAAACAATTAAATCTTTATCAATTTTAGAATATGCCATTGATAATAATAATGCATTATAATGGAATTTTCCATCACCAACATATAATGCAGCATCTGCCTCAGAAATAATATCTTTTTCAAAAGAATCATGATATGAATCACAACCTAAAATTTGTCCTTTGTAATGAGTTCTTTTTGCTTTTGTAATTAATACTTCAACATCATCAAGTTGTTTAGAAAATAATTCTGGATCTACAAATTGAACTGATGAAAAGACTGCTAGTTTCTTAATACCATTTGAAGAACAATATTCTTTAACTTTCTTTAAATTTGGAGTTCCTTCCCATCTTGCTTCTACAAAAATAGTTTCCATTTTACCATTCCTCCCTGTAAAACATTACATGGCCAAATGGCAAGAATAAATCATAATCGTTAATATTAGCAGGTAAATCACAAGCTCCAAAACAACTTGAGAACCAAATTTCAACAGTACAACCTTCCTTAGATAGAGCATCAACTATTTCTTCAGCCCTTGGTTTTAAACCATCAGGAAGTTGGATTAAAATTCTTTTATATCCAGCAGTTCTTATTTTTTCAATAATTGAATCTAGTTCTAAATCGTACATGTTAGTATAGAAAATATAGTTAGTTTAAAAAATTAATTAAAAAAATAAGAAAAAAAACAAAAACAAATGTTTTTGATTAATTTGAAATTATTTTTTCTTTTTTGTTGTTTTCTTTTTTGTTGCTTTTTTAGCAGCTTTCTTAGCTGGTTTTTTAGAAGTCTTTGCAGCTTTTTTAGATTTAATACCTAATGCAGCTTCAATATCAGCTTCTTCTTGTAAGATAAGATCTTCTTCTAAAAGAATTTTTTCAGTCATTCTCTCCATATTTAGATCAATTCTTGCAATTCTTCTTTCCAACACAACTAATACTCTTAAAGAATAGACAATCGCAGCTAAAGTAGCTAGTATGATTGACAATGTTATTCCTTCAAATCCTAATGGCATTTTATCACCCCTTTTTTCAATATAAGTATAGACTTATATAGATTATAAAATACAAAATAGAAAATGGAGTTTAAAAACTTTTCGATTATAATTATAGATTAGAAAGAAAATTAAAGATAATTAAAAAAAATTAAATTAAAGCCCATTTGGCTTCAAAGAAATCCTTTAACATATTTACAGAATATTCTGAATTCATACTTACAACAGAATCTTCATTATCTAAGAACATTAAAGCATTATTATCAGTTACACAGAATTTTTTAACGTCTTCAACGAATTTTACTTCTGCGAATTTTAATACTTCAGCTAATAAATCTTTAGAAATTTTATTGTCAGTAATTATTTTTACTTTATGACCACTGTTTTTAGCAATTACTTCTTTGATCATATCTTTTGTTTGTAATAATCTTTGAGAATCGATTGATAATAAAATGTTTGTTGAGTTTTTAATCATATAATTAATATGACTATCAATATTATCTTTATTTTTAATTAATCCAGCTAATTCTTCTGCTCTAACATCTTTTTTGTTTGAATCAAATAATTCATTTAAAGTGTTCATTAAATCACTGTCTTTAACATTATTAAGAATATTGACTTGTTCTTGAAAATCTTGTTTATATTTTTGTTTTAATCTATCTAGAACTTCTGATGGAGCAACTGAGATGTATTTAATTGGTTTACCAACTTTCATCATTATGAAACCTTTTTTCTCTAAAGTTTCTAAAACGTCGTAACATCTACTTCTTGGAACTCCTGCTAATTCACTCAAGGAACCAGCTGAATCAGATCCTTTCATTAGTAAAGCAAGCCAAATTTTGCTTTCATATGAATTTAAATTAAATATTTTTAATTTGCTTATTAGTTCATTTGATATCATAAGTACTAGTAAAATTATTTTATTTATAAAGATTCTGGATTTTTAACTATTTTAGAGTGGTAATAAGCAGAAAAAATAGACTAATAACGATAATATTTATAAAACAGCCACTTATTTTAAGGAATATGAATTATGAAGATATGTTAAATACTGCTTTAGAAAATATGCCTGAAGTAGTTCATGAAAGAGAAAGATTCGAAATTCCTAAAATCAGAGGAAGATTAGAAGGTAATAAAACTGTTCTAACTAATTTGAATGAAATTGCAGATATTTTAAGTAGACCAATCGATCATATTTTCAAATTCTTATTAAAAGAATTAGCTGCTCCTGGAAAACTAGAAGGTAATCAGGGAATTCTTGGGACTAAAATACCATCTGAAAAAATAAATGATAAAATAAAAAAGTATGCTGAAGAAACCGTTATTTGTAAAGAATGTGGTAAACCAGAGACTGAATTAAATGAAGAAAATGGTATTGTTTATTTAAAATGTAATGCTTGTGCTGCTAAATATGCAGTTAAGACAAGACTATAATTCTTAAAATGACAAAATATATTGAATTAAATACATTTCTGAATATAAGAGGCATTGCGTCATCTGGTGGAAATGCCAAACATATTATTAGAAATGAAGAAATTAAAGTTAATGGAGATATTGAAACTAGAAATAAAAGAAAGTTATTTCCTAAAGATATAATCTCATATAATAATCAAACTTTCGAAGTGAAAGAAGAAGAATGTCAAAAATTAATACAATGATTTCTTATTTAATAACCTTTCAAATGATTTTAAAACAAATGGATCTTCTTTTTTCTTAGATAATGAAGCAATTTTTGTTTTAACATTATATTTTTTACAAATCAAATAATTTTGTTGTAATCTTCCAAGTATTTGATATTTATTCTTACAACCTTTAAATTTAGAAAAAGAAAATCCAATTACTATATCTCGCTTTTTTGCTAATTTTGCTAAAACTTGATTGAATCCAGAATTTCTATAGAAGATAAAATCTTTATAATTAGAATATTCAAAATTAAATATTAAATCTAATTGTTTTTTTTCTAAAATTTTTCTGAAATCTCCTTTTGCTTCATAAAAAATAGAGTTATCTTCACCAATAAAATAGTCTTTAGATTCTTTAATTGTATAAACATCTTTCATTGGTTTTTCTGAAATTATAATATCCATATTATAATGAATAAAGAATTTATTTAAAAAACTATCTTAAATTTCATAACATTGTTTTCCAGCAGTTCCAAAATCTAAATCATTTGTTTCTATACAAAATTGGTCATAATCTCCTGCTGCAATAAAATCTTCAAATTGATATGAAGAAGAAATTGTGTTTGTTTCAATAGACTTCCTACTATTACCTTTAATTAAATAAGTTTCAAAAGATACTGATTTGTAAGCTATAATATTATAACTCACATCATAAGTAAAGAAACCATCTTCTGGTACTTTAACAATTGAAGGATTAAATAAAGTATCTATATTTTCATCACCTGTAGAGCTTCCTATACTAGTTTCTTCATTGTTGAAAGTTTTACAAATAGTATTTGATGATGATTCAAAACATGCAATCCTAAATTCTTTATCAGTTGTTTTAACTCCAGAACCCGTTTTATCTCCATAACCCATATTAATTAAACCATTCTGATCAATCAAACCAGAATCTCTTAATGCAATGGAATAAGTTTCTTGTTTACATTGTTTTACACCATAAATATACTCATAATTATTTCCATTCTTAGTAATATAAATATCAAATACATCTTTACATTCATTAACAACCGGAGGAACATAAATTGATTCAC
>JAHWHN010000127.1 GCA_019323235.1 Candidatus Woesearchaeota archaeon
ATAAAATTAAGAATAATTTAATAAAAAAATAAAAAAAGTCATAATTGACTTATTTTAATAGTTCTTCTACAACAGCAGCAAATGCAGGTCTTGTAATAAATACACCAACAGATATACCATATATTGTTGTTAAAGCGAATCCTTTTAAGATTCCAGCTCCAGCAAACCATAATGGTAACATTGCCACAACAGTTGTAAAGTAAGCTGCCATGATTATAAAGAAAGCATTCTTAATCATTTGCTTCCAATTTGCAGCACCTTCATATTCACCTTTAACTAATTCATCAACAATAACTATTTGATGGTCAAAACTAGTACCTACTACAATTATAATACCAGCTATTGCAGCTAAATCCAGATTTGTTCCAAATAATGCTGTAACTCCTAATAGTATTAATAATTCAGATAAAGTTGCACACATCATAGGTATTGCGATTTTCAGAGATCTATATCTTGCAAATACTATCCCAATTACCGCTAATATTGCAATAAATCCTGTATAAAGAGCATTTTTCAAGAATTGGTCTCCAAGTACTGGTGATAAGCTATCTATCTTTACAATGTCTAATTTGACAGGAAGACTTCCTGTTTCAATTATTGTTTGTAGTCTTTTCATATTTTCAAGAGTATTAGTCATTGCTTCTTCTCTTGTTTGCCCTATACCAGAACCTGAAATTTGAATTCTTGTTTCTGCTCTTCCTCTTAAACCCGCTCCGATATTTAATTCATCAACTAAATTATCATCTAAATATAATTGAATTGGTTGATCTAAATATTGATTTCCATTTTCATTTATTACTTGTAATTTTCCAGTTATGTCAGCTTGTCTTTGTGCTGCTTCTGGAGTCATATCTATTGTAAAGTAGAATTGACATACGTATCCATCTTGTGATCTTCCACATCCTCTGTTTGGATCAATTCCAGAACATTCTGCACTTCTACAAACATAAGAAATATCTTCTCCACCAGTAAATGCTGTTTTGTTAGCAATTTTTGCTTCGAATTTACCTTGAGATGCAATTAATTCAGAAATTTCTTTCTTTTGTAAACCAGCAATTTCTACTAAGATAAATGTATTTCCTGATAAGTCTGAAGATTCTCTAATTATAACATCATTTAAACCAAATGCATTTAATCTTTGTTCTAAACTTGAGATTGATCTTTCAATTACGTCTTGAGAAATTGTTTGATTATCTTCAGCTCTAGGTTTTAATAAAACTCTAACTCCACCAGATAAGTCTAAACCTTTTCTAATGTTATTGGAAGCTGCATTGAAAATGTTTAATCCAATTTCTTCAGTTCCATTAATAATTTCAATTGTTTCATTTACTAAAACAATTTCAGTAGTTGTTACATTAGTTCCATTAACTAAATTTGTAACATTTATTTCTTGTTCTATTACATTACCTGTTTCTTCAACTAAGATTTTTGGTTTAGTTGTTAAAGTATAAATCCCTTGATCTGTTTTTATTGTAACAGTCATATTAGATTCTAAATCATTTGTTAATTCATAATAATCAGATTCATCTTTAATTTCTATACCATTGATAAATTCAATTACTTCATAATCTAAAGGTCTTGAAAATTTACTAGGACTAGAAATTCCAGCTTCGTAAGCAGCAGAATCTACATTAACAGATCTTATAGCTACTCCATCTTGATTAAAATGCGGATTAATTGCAATAACTGATAAAATTAATGCAATAATTAAAATTACTACTCTTATATTTTTAAAAATACTTGGGACTTTCATTTTCTTACTCCTCTAGATTTAGTCTCCATATACCACTTTAAGATTCCAGCGTTTTGTATCCAAGTATTAATTAAATCCACTAATAAACCAATTAATAAGATTTCCATAATTTGAGTAATCACTGGACTTTGTGAGAATATTAAAGCAATTACGATTGCAGTAATTGTTGTTAAAGACATCATCATTCCTGTTTTCATTGCACCATAAATTCTATCATCAACAGTGCCACCTTTTCTCTTCAAAACTTTAGTAGATAATAAAATATCAGTATCTACTGAATAACCAATTAACATTAAGAAAGCTGCAATACCAGCAGTTCCTACTTTTATTCCAAGTAAATTTACAATAGCCATTGTAACGAAGATGTCAGATACTGCTGCTAAAATAACTGCAGTACTTGGAATAGGGCTTTTGAAGTATAAAAATACTACAATACCCATGAATATGAATGCGAAAATCATTGCTTTAACTGTTTCTCTAAAAAATGAACTTCCTAATGCACTTCCCATTGTTTCAACAGAAATATCTTCGTCATCAATATTATATTTTTCAGAGATTTTTGTTTTAATATCTTCAATTTTTTGTTCATCAGTTTCATCTATTTCTATTACAATTCCTATTTGTTCACCAGAACCAGATAAAACTCTTGAGTTTATTTCTCCCTGGTAAGATAATAATTCTACAATATCATCTTCATGAATTTCAGAATTCATAATAGTCAAACTAGTCCCACCCTTTAAAGAAATTCCTTTGTTAATGAAACTACCATTATCAACATTGTAATTTAATAGATATATCACAGATACCAACAATAATATGAAAGGAATTGCAAGCAAAGCCTTATACTGTTTTTCATAGATTTTTTTGATCATCTTCAAGGCTTAAAAAATGGGTTTTATTAATAAATGTTATTCTTTTATAATGCTTAAAACATGCTAAAAATGTGGAAATAAGTAAATTTTTAAAGAATTCAAAATTAGTGGAAAAAATGTTTGAAATCAATAAAAAAACAAC
>JAHWHN010000005.1 GCA_019323235.1 Candidatus Woesearchaeota archaeon
AAAAATCAAAATAGCTCAGAACAGGCCTACTTTTGTTCTGGCTTACATGAAGTATTCAAATGAAGAGTTATTAACATGTAGTTTTATATATGAAGCTAAAAAAGGAGGAAAATGAAACTAGGTATTTTAATAACGGGATTAGGAGTGGGTGGAGCAGAAAATCATTTGTTAAAAGTTCTCCCTAAGCTGAAAATTCCTTTATTTGTTGTTAGCTTAACCAATTTAAATGATGTTGGTAAAGAGTTAGAGAAAAAAGGAATTAAAGTTTATTATTTAGGTTTACGAAAGGATTTGATAAATATTTTTTTAGTTGTTTTAAGATTTAGAAAGATTATAAAAATGGAAAAACCTACTGTGTTAGATACTTATTTAATTCATGCTAATTTATTTGGAAGAATTTTCGGAAAATTATTTGGTATTAAAAAAATAATTAGTTCAGTAAGGAATGATTATTCTGATTTAAAATTCATGAATTTTTTAGATAAAAACACTTCAAGATTAGTTAAATTGTATGTCCCAAACTCCAAATCTTTAGTACCTTACCTTAAAAGGAATGGGGTAACTAAAAATAAAATAAAAATTCTTCCTAATTGTATTGATTTTGAAAAGATAAAAAAAGAGTTAAATGAAAAGTTTTCAATTAAAGAGGAATTAAGTCTAAATAAAAATGATAAAGTAATTGTTTCTGTTGCTAGATTAGAAAAACAGAAGAATTTATCATGTTTAATCAAAGCAATGAAATATTTAGATGACTCTTTTAAATTATTATTAGTGGGTTATGGAAGTGAAAAAGATAATTTGGTTAAATTAACTTCAGAATTAAAGCTAAAAGAAAGAGTTTTCTTTCTAGGTAAAAGAAAAGACGTTCTGAATATTGTTAACTCTTCAGATATTTTTGTTCTACCTTCTTTTAAAGAAGGGATGAGCAATGCGTTATTAGAAGCAATGGCTTTGGGTAAAAAATGTGTCGTGAGTGATATCCCTCAAAATACTGTTGTAATTGAAGGTTATGACGTAGGAATTAGCTTTAAAGTTAAAAATGATAAAGACCTAGCTTTGAAAATTAAAAAAATAATTGCGACAAAAGTTTCAAATAAAAAATTATTGGAATTTGTTAAGAATAATTATGATGTTGACTTTATTGTTAATGAGTATAAAGAAATTTTAAAGGAAATTTAAGATGTGTGGAATATTTGGTTTTAATTGGAAAAATGAACAAAATGCTTCAGAAATAAGTAACTTATTAAAACACAGAGGTCCAGATGGCGAAGGTTTCTTATTTGAAGACAATTTAACTCTAGGACATAGAAGACTTTCTATTATTGATTTATCTGAATTAGGTAAACAACCAATGTGTAATGAAGATGAAACTATTTGGATTACATTTAATGGTGAAATCTTTAATTTTCAAGAAATTAAAAAAGATTTGATAGAAAAAGGTCATGTATTTAGATCTAAAACTGATACTGAAGTTATAATTCATGGTTATGAAGAATATGGAACTGATATTCTTAAAAAATTAAATGGTCAATTCGCGTTTTGTATTTATGATAAGAAAAAAGAAGAATTGTTTTTAGCTAGAGATAGAATTGGAATTAATCCATTATATTACTATGTAAAAGATGGAAAATTTATTTTTGGTTCAGAACTAAAAGCAATTATGAAAATGGGAATTGAAAAGAAAATTAATAAATTTGCTTTGAATTATTATTTGATTTATGGATATACTCCAAAAAAACAATCCATTTTAGAAAATTGCTTTAAATTAGAAGCAGGACATTTTTTAATATTTAATTTAAAATCTTCAAAAATTGATAAATATAAGAGATATTGGGATGTTAAATTTACTAATGAAATTAAAGATGAAGAAACAGCCAAAAAGCTAATCTTAAAACAATTAGAAAGAAGTGTTAAAGCGAGAATGGTTGCGGATGTTCCTGTCGGTGCCTTTTTATCAGGAGGTGTTGATTCTAGTGCAGTTGTTGCAATTATGAGTAAATATACTAATAATTTAAATACATTTTCAGTTAAGTTTGATCATGATGATTTTGATGAATCAGAATTTGC
>JAHWHN010000128.1 GCA_019323235.1 Candidatus Woesearchaeota archaeon
CACAAAATTAACAAACAAAAGTAACGTGACAATACATTCAATTCTTTGATACCACTTAGGTTTAAAATGTTCATTGATTATTGTATTTATTGAATTGTCTATAAGTTTTTTAAGTTCATCGTTATTCATAATAATTTCCTAGCCATAAAGCAAATATTGGGAGAGTAAAAATTATACAAATAGTTATACCAAATTTCTTACCATATCTATTTTTAAAAGTTGTTATTTTACTTTTCTTTTTCACAGTTAAATCACTTGATATATAAGTATTATAAATTTCTTTTGGAATTTGTCTTCTTGACTTTCTTAGTTTAAAAATTATTAGTTTACAAAGATTATAATACTTTGTTGTATAAATCTTTGGATTATTTCTTATTAATATACTTCTATTTGATAATTGAGGTATTTCAATTAATGTTATTCCTCTTCTTCTACAAAGATTTCTTTTTCTATTATCATTTTCTTGTTGTATATTAAATTGTTTTCTAGTTTTGTGAAACTTGTTTGGAAATTTATAATGTTGCAATCCTTGATGTTCAAAAGCAATTTTAAGTTTTTCATTATAACCATCAAATTCTAATTGATGTCCAAATTGATTGACAAGCCACTTTGGTTTTCTATTTTTTGTAAAATCTGCAAAATAAATTTTTTCAAAGAGAGTTCTAACTAATGTTTCACTTTTCAATGCCTCTCACCTTACAATCTTTAATATATTTTTTATAAATAAAAATAGAAATAATAATTATTGAAATAATCCAATAAATTGTATAATTATAGTTGTGAGCGATAACAAATGAGCCACCAAGAAAAAATAATAATACAAATATCAAGAAAGATTGTAAATATTTTTTACACAACATTTTATTTTCTTAGTTTGTCTTTTATTTTTTCTAAAATATTAACTGGATTTAGATTAATTCTAAAAAAGGAAACGTGATTGTATTCAACATCATTTGCATATTTAGCGTCATTACTAAATATTATCTCATTTTTTAATATTTCTAATTTGTTTTGACTAGCAAGATAACCTGTATCTCTAGGCGTATCTTCTATTATTTCTTCCAATATTTCTTTTGAGGCATTAATAACAACAGATTCACGCTTTGCTTTAGCTTTTTCAAATTTCTTTTTGACTCTGCTATTGAATTGTCTTGCTAGTTTTAAGTTTGACATAATGATATATCTTAAAAATATTTTAATATCATTATATCATAAACATTTATTCTTGTTGTCTCCAATTATCAAATTCATTATCATTATTCTGATAATCATTAGGCACATTACGATTTTTTCTTCTCAGTCTTTTGGCTTGTTTTTTTCTATGTCTTTCTACTCTTTCACGACGACGATGATTAACTTTTGGCATTTCCCTACTAACTTACCTCTTGATTGTTATGTTGTTTAATTTCATTTACTTTTTCTATTGCAAATTCAATGGATTGTGGAATTGTTTCTCCAAACTCTTTTACTTGCGGAAATTCACTTACCGTTGTTCTAAACATTGGTTTAAAATTTCTCATTATTCTTATAATATTGAATCCATTTGGAATTTTGTATTCATTCATAATAGTTCTAGGTATCCTATCAAAAAGAGTGAAATAGTTATCAAGTCAGTTGCTAATTGTTTGAAATTTATAATTCGTTTTTTTAATTTTTTAGCCTTTTCTAATCTTAATTTTGTAATATTAACTAATTGTAAATCTTTTTGCCACTTAAATATTTTAATTCTTTTACCAGTATCTTGATCGAATAATAAAAACAAACCATCCAATGAAATTTTACCAAGAAAATCTGAAACTTCAGCAACACGTCTAAGTTCAAATATATCTTTTCCTTCAATGATTATTTCATCATCTGTATATAAATATTCAAAAGTCATATATTAAGATTTTTTATGTTAAAATTTTACCAAGAAAATCTGAAACTTCGGCAACATGCCTAATTTCAAATTATTATTGCTATCAATTAATTTTTTATAGGCTTTTTTATATTTTTTAAAACCTTTTGAAAAAGGAACAACTTCTAATATTTCATCACCAACTTGAACTTTATCTCCTATTTTTAATTCCATTTTCAATTCCTTTTTTATTATGAAAGCGTTAGTTGGTGCGTGATATAAAACTTGCAAATTTTATATTCTTAGATTGTAACACACCTTCCAACTAATTTTTTACAACTTAAATAATGGAAGGCATAAAGAAAAAATTAATATTGGTAGGATTCGAACCTACAATCCATATTTTTTCAATGGTACAGATTTTCATTACAACCTCCGCAGCCGTTTACCAATTCCGCCACAATATTAATCAATTAAATTATACCTTCCAATAACTTTTAAATTTCATTCAATTTATTTTCTATTTCCTTTAATTTATTTTCTATTTCTTTCACGCAATAAAGCGCAATTAATTTTACTTCTTCTTTGTCTCTACCGTATGTGGTAAAATACATATCTCCAAAGCCTTCATCAATACCCTCTAATAATTTTGATTCAAGATCAACATTTAAAGTAAAGCTTTGTTTTCTCTCTTTTTTGTCATCATTAATTTCAATTTTCATTAAAATATACCTTATATTTTTCCTATAATTAAAAAGTTGGGATGATCCAGTCTAAACCACACCCTCCATTTTTTATATTATACCACTTTCAATAGCATTGTCAAATCAATAACTATATTTTTTTAAATAAAGTATGAATATTTTAAATATCTTTAAAAAAATAAATTAGTGTTGTACTATATCCAAATGGCAGACGATACATTAGAATTTTCCATTGGAATTGACGAAAAACCAATTGATAAAGCAGAAAA
>JAHWHN010000129.1 GCA_019323235.1 Candidatus Woesearchaeota archaeon
AAGGAAAAAATTAAATTAAATATTTTACTTGTAATTTTAGTTTTGGGAATTGTTTCAATGACAAGGTTAAATGAAGTCAAAAATAACTCAAGTAAAAAAGCAACCTTTTCAAAAGTTGAAACTTTTAATTTTTCATCAAGTGGTAAGACCATAAAGGGGAAAATCTATTTGCCAGATTCATATAAAACCAATAAAAATCTTCCTGCTATTTATTTAATTGATTTTTCTGAACAACATTTTAAATTGGCAACTGATGAATTTGAAAAGGTGATTGAAGGGGTTAACCAAAAAAAGGGCTTAGATGCATTGGTTGTTAGTTTGGATGGCATTCCTGATATTGATGCAGAACCAGAAACCTATCAGGAACACTATAATATTTTTAAAAATTTAGCCTCTTATGTAGAGGAAAATTTCACCTCCAATACATCGCGAACTTTTATTGGAAAAGGCAGTGAATCAGGAGTTGTACTAATGACGCTTTTTATGGAAAAACCAGAGGCGTCACTATTTGATAATTTTATTGTTACAGACCCATCTCCTAAATATGCTGATGCCATAATAAACTTGATACAGAATGGTAATTTTCCGAAAAATAAACATAACAAGAAACTCCACTATTCTTTTTCTACTAGCAATGACCGTGAAAAATGCACAAAGCTTATTAGATTAATTAAAGAATCTCAATATGATTGGTTGCAACTTGAATCAATTGAGTACACAGATAGTGATTATGAAAATACGTATCCAATTTCTTATGCAGCTGGAATAAAATACATTTTCAATACATACAACTGAATAACCCATGGTTAATATAACTAAGATAATTAGAACCTGGAAAGGATGGACAACAACTGAGAATGCTCCAATTTACCAGGATATGTTAATTAATGAAGTATTTCCAGCCGTAAAAAAGAAGGGAGTAGTTGGTTTAGAAAAAGTTAGTATTTCAGTACAAAACAAAAGTAATGAGGTTGAATTCTTTTTGGTTCTTCAATTTGAATCGCTTCATGCTGTAAAAACTTTTGCAGGAGAAAATTACGAAAAAGCCTATATCCCAGATAACGCAAAAGAAGTGTTGTCAAGATACGATGAAAAGGCAGAACATTATGAATTCATTAAGGAGCTGGTTTTTAATAAATAAGAAATCAAGTTTTAAAAATAATCTACGACTTTCAAAAAACCCTTCACAACTCATTTAGGTTCGATAATTCGATGTTTTCCAATACAAAGAAGTCTCAGAGAAATATTGAGGTTTTTCTTTTTTTGAACCCTTACTTAATTTTTATATATATTTAGCTTAGCTAACTAAACTAAAACACTTCATGATAAGCTTTTTAAGGAGAATACGTAGAAAATTAGCCAATGAAAATAAGTTTCTTCAATACTTCAGCTATGCTTTAGGAGAGGTGGTTTTGGTAGTCATTGGTATTTTAATAGCGTTACAAATTAATAACTGGAATGAAGAAAAAAAACTTAACAAAACAGAACACATTCTTTTATCACAAATTCTAAAATCATTAAATAGTGATTTGGGAAGAACAAAGGTCATTTATGAATATAGAGCATTAAGAAAGCGTAGTGGAATCGACGATTTATTAAACAACTTGAATCAAGAAGAACTGCCACATGATTCAATATTACGCCCTTCATTTTGGAATATGACGCTTACCCTTTCTTTTAATTATGATAAAGGAGCTTATGAGTCATTAAAGTCACATGGATTAGATATTATTCGAAATGATTCATTAAGACAAAGGATTATAAGGCTTTATGAAAATGACTTACCTCTTGGTATTGAGTTTATAAATAACGATCGTGAATTACAATCTCAGATGCGCGAAAATTATCTATTGGAACTGACAGAATATGATTATGTTCAGGCCCAAAATGGACAATGGGAAGGAGATATCAATATTGATTTTAGAAACATTAAAGATAGTCAACCCCTAAAAAATCTTATACGTCTTGAAACTGGGGTTGCTTCAAATTATATTAGAAGGCTTGAGGATAAAATCTCAGATTTTGAAGACGTAATACTTTTAATTCAAAATGAGTTAGCTAAGTAAAGTGAATTAAATTTGGATTTCAATTTTCTCACTACTAAATAGAAAAAGCTTCATAAATTTGATGAAGCTTCTTATTCTAAGAATCACAAAATATAACGGTCTATTTCAAATATTTTTTTTGGATTAACCATTTGAATAGTTTTTCTTTTTCTTCTGG
>JAHWHN010000130.1 GCA_019323235.1 Candidatus Woesearchaeota archaeon
AACGATGAAAGCGTATAATGATTTGATGCCGATCTACCTTCGCCTTTTTCACTCCATACTTTATAAGTCCAAGCTGGATCTGCATAAATAATAGAATATTTCTTATTTGGTAGGGGTATCATTTTTTATTTAAACATACACCATACACAATATGTCACAACAACCCCTGCTAGAATTGGTGGAAGTGTAGCAATAGCTACTAAAGATATAATTATAAAAGGAAATTTATCCATCATTTTCTCCTGTTTTAGAATAAAGGATCATCAAATTCATTGTAAATACTATCATCTTTTTCTTCCTCAACAATAACTTCATCTTTAAAAAACGCAACTATTTCATCCTTATAATTAGAATGCACATACGAAACAATAGCGAAAATAGAAGCAATAAGTAATTCTTTTAAAAAGAGATGTTTCATTTCAAAGAATCTTTAGTTACCATAATTGTAAATATATTAATAAATATAGCTAAAAAATAAATTATCATATCACTTTGTGTATTTTCTAAAAATACCAAACCAATTATACTAAAAACCAAACCAATTACAGCAAAAATAAATGCAACTATACTCAATAATTTTCTCATATTCTATAATCTCCACGCATAATATCCAAAAGCAATATCTCTTTCAAACCCATAAGAATTACTTTTCAATGTTGATTCAATGTCTATTTGACATAGACAAGCATTACAATCTAATTCTTCTGATTTGTATCTTTTGTCTGGAACAATATTAGTAATCCCATTATCAATTAAATCTTGTATAATATTTAATTCAAGATCATCTTTATCAGTCAATATAATCCAATCGCACATATTGCTATATCCTATTGATATTTATTAATAAGTATTTTCATTTCTTCAAACCAACCCTCAAATGCAATAATTTTCTTTGTTAATCCATCTATATTTGCTTTTACAGATTGTGGAAGATTTTCTCCAAAGAATGGTTCACTTAATTTATTTATCTCTATTTTAGTATTGCAAACAATTTTAGAACATTTTAAACATTCTTCTTTAAGTAAAGAAACAAATCTTTCGTTTGTTATTCCGCTATTATATGCCTCTTCATTTCTATAAATCTTATCCAAACTAAAAATACGCAAATCTTCTTTATTTGGTTCTCGTTCACTTTCAAATCTTTTTCGTTTATTTTTTATTTCAATTAAACGTATTATAGTTTCTCTATGATCAATCTGTTTTGACAATCTCATATAAATTTCACGTTCATCGCAACCACCTCTTAATTGTAAAATATTTTTAATCTCACTTTCTAATGTTTTAATATCATAATTATCAATATCAGAAGTATCGCTATATTTAAGCATTTTATATCTTGCTTTAAAAACATCTAGCATTTGATCTGATTTTGTCATAAAAAACCAACCCATTATTTATCTCCTTATTGTCTTATCTTTGTTTATCTTTCATAAAAATAAGTAAAGTCAAACTATTGTCTTGTTCGTAAAGAACAGACATTAATTCTTCATCCTCAGACTCTCTTATAGAATCCCCATCAATAACTTTTCTAACTTCTACATTATCTTTCTGTAGCTTTAAAATATTTCCATCAGTTGTTATATAATGTCCAAATATTGTACTATTAAGATTTAATAAATTTCCTTCTTCTTTCGAATAAAACACATAACCATTTTGAATTTTAAAATAATATTGTTTTAGCCAATTTACACTCATATTAGCTCTTGAAAAGTTTGTAAATTTATATCCAAACATATTATAAAGTTTAGATATACCATTAAACATTTCACAAAAAGCAAGATATTCATTTGCCAATATATTATAAACATAACACTTTTCCTTTTCGCAATAATGTTGTTTTAAAAGCTCACACTTTAAATCACAATAATATAAATCATTCTTTTTATAAAACAAAGGTTTTACTTTATCTTTATTCATTTTATTTTCCTTCAATTCATCAAAATTACACAAATTGTTAAAACAAACATTCCAACTAAAACATTAAACAAATAACCTATCAACATATCATTCTTTAAATACTTGCTTTTATACTCGTAAATAATAC
>JAHWHN010000131.1 GCA_019323235.1 Candidatus Woesearchaeota archaeon
GATATTGAGGGAGAAGTTATTGGTTTGAATATTGTTAAATATGTTGCTAAACAAAAAGATGCTAACAGAATGAAGTTCTCAACTTTAACAAAAGATGAATTAATTAAATCTTATGAGAACAAAGAAAAACATTTAGATTGGGGTCAAGCTAATGCTGGAGAAACTAGACATAAGTTAGATTGGTATTATGGTATTAATTTATCTCAAGCTTTAACTAATTCTATTAAGAAGGCAGGTACTTTTAAGATTTTATCCACAGGTAGAGTTCAAGGACCAGCATTAAAATTATTAGCAGATAAAGAATTAGAGATTAGAAATTTTAAACCAGAACCTTATTGGGAATTAGAATTAAAAGGTAAATTGAATTCTAATAATATTATAGCTTCTCATGAGAAAGGTAAATTTAAAGATGAAAAAGAAGTTTTAGAAATTCTGAATAAAACCAAAGGTAAAGATGCTAAACTTTCTAAAATAGAAAGTAAAGAAATGAAAGTTCAACCGCCTGTTCCTTTTGATTTAACTTCGTTACAAATTGAGGCTTATGGAAAAATTAAAATTTCTCCAAAGAAAACTTTGTCTATTGCCCAAGAATTATATACTTCAGGATGGATTTCTTATCCAAGAACTTCTTCTCAAGAACTTCCTGATTCAATTGGTTTTAATAAAATATTACAAATGTTAAATAAACAACCAGCATTCAAAGGAGAGACTGAATATTTACTTAATAAAAAAAGTTTAAAACCAAATAATGGTAAGAAAAAAGATGCAGCTCACCCAGCAATTTACCCAACAGGAATTATTCCAGAAGGCATAACTGGTAAAGAAAGAAAATTATATGATCTTATTGTAAGAAGATTTTTGGCTACTTTTGGAGAGCCAGCAACTAGAGAAACCGTTACTTATACTATTGATTGTAATTCTGAGAAATTTATTTTGAAAGGAACACTTACTAAAGAAAAAGGTTGGATGACTTTATACGGAGAATTTGCTAAGCAAAAAGAAGAAGAACTTCCTAAAGCAAAAGTTGGAGATGATATTAAAGATCCAAAGATTACTAAATTAAATAAAGAAACTACTCCTCCAAAAAGATATACTGAAGCCTCAATTATTAAAGAATTAGAAAAAAGAGGTTTGGGTACTAAAGCAACTAGAGCTAGTATTATTGATACTTTATTTCAAAGAAATTATATTGAAGGTAAAAAACTAGAAGTTACAGATTTGGGTTTAAAGATTAGTGATATTTTAGTTAAGAATGTTCCAAAGATTACTGATGAAGCAATGACCAGAAGTTTTGAAGATGATATGGAAGCAATTAGAGAAAATAAGAAAAAACCAGAAGAAGTTTTGAAGAAAGCTGAGAAGGTTATTACTGAGATTGTTTCTGATTTTAAAGATAATGAGAATATTGGTGTTAATTTAAAAGATACATTTTTCGAAACTAAGGATAAATTAGAAACTATGGGTAAATGCCCAAATTGTAAGGAAGGTACTTTAAAGATTAGGAAAGGTAAGTTTGGAAGATTCATTGCTTGTGATAACTATCCTGATTGTAAAACTACATATTCTGTTCCAAATATTGGATTAATCAAACCTTGTGAAGATTTATGTGATGCCTGTGGTGGAGTTATGATTACTATAATTAAACCTAAAGGAGCTCAAAAGGTTTGTTTGAATAAAGAATGTCCTTCTAAAAAAATAGATGCTGCTCTAAAGAAAGATGAAGGTAAAAAATGCCCAAAATGTGGAAAAGGTACTTTAGTAGAAAGAACTGGAGTTTATGGTTCTTTTATTGGATGTAGCGAATATCCAAAATGTAAGTACCTAGAATCTTCTAATACACCAAAAAAAGAAGAAAGTGATGAAGATATTCCTACAAAAGAATAGTTTTATATATCCATTTGATGTTCTATTTGCTAATTATGAGAAAGACTAAAAGAAACTACCAAAACCGAGCTAATACTAGCGATAGGCCTAAAGGTCCTAAGAAAAAAGGTTTTTGGGAAGGAATTAAGAAAAGAGAAGAATTTTCTGAATTTAAGACTTTTAGGTCTGGCGAAAGTAAAAGAATGTTTAAAGATAAATCAGAAGACATGAAAGAAGTTAGAGAAAATACTGGTAATTTTGATAAAACTTCTGGAAAAAATAGAAGAGATGGTAAAGTAAGAATTCCAAAATCAGTTGAAAGAAAGTCTAGACCTAAAGATTCTAGGGCTAGATTTGGAAGAGATTCTGATCCTAATTTTAAACATAAAAATAAAAGAGATGATAGAAGAATAGATTCTAAAAAAACTTCACGAAGAGGCAAGTTTAGAAAAGAAGAAGCTATTGAAGAAAGAAATTATACTATGAAGTTTCCAGGAGATAGAACTACTAGACCTAGAAAAACTCATAAAGTAATTTGTGATGCTTGTGGTGTTAGTTGTGAAGTAACTTTTAAACCTAAAGGCATTAGACCAGTTCTTTGTAATAATTGTTTTAAGAAAACTAAAAATTAATTTTATTATTAATTACCAAAATGTTTTTATATCATAGTTATGTTCTTAAAGTATGGATTTCGTTGAAAAATATAGACCTAAAGTAATTTCTGATGTTGTTGGTCAGGAAAAGGCAATTTATGAATTAAATAAACATATTACTAATTTTAAAAAAGGTAAGCCTATAATTTTATTTGGCCCATATGGTTCTGGAAAGACTTCTGCTGTTTTAGCTATTGCTAATGAGATGGATAAAGAAGTTTATGAAATTAATGCTTCAGATTATAGAAGTAAGAATGATATTGAAGGTACTTTAGGGAATGCTGTAAAGCAACAATCATTAATTGGTTTTGGTAAAGGTAAAATTATTTTAGTTGATGATGTTGATGGTATGTCAGGTACTAAAGATAGAGGAGGGTTAACTGTTTTAACTAAGTTTGCAACAGAATCTCCTTTCCCTGTAATTATGACTTTGAATAATCCTTATGACCAAAAGTATTCCTCTATTAGAAAAAATTCAATTTTAATTGAGTTTAAAGATTTAGAATATAAAGATATTTTTGAAAGATTAAAATATATTTGTGAAGAAGAAAAAATTGATTATGATAAATCAATATTAGAAGATTTATCTATGAGAGCTGGTGGAGATTTGAGAGGAGCAATAACTGATTTACAAATGTTGACTGGAGATGGTAAGCTAAATAATCTAGATATTGTTAGTGAAAGAAACAGAACTGAAAATATGATTAATGCTTTGCTTAAAATTTTTAAGACATTAGATGGAGAAATTGCGTCTAGTGCTTTTGATGATGTTGATGAAGATTTTGATAAAAGGATGTTATGGTTAGAGGAAAATTTATCAAAAGAATATGAAAATGAAGATTTAGTTAAAGCATTTGATTGTTTGTCTAAAGCTGATGTTCATTTAGGAAGAATTAGAAGATGGCAATATTGGAGATTTTTAGTTTATGCAACTAACATGATGACAGCAGGTGTTGCTTTATCTAAGAAAGAACGTTATAAAAAATTTGTAAGTTATAAACCAACTACTAAAATTCTTAAGTTATGGATGTATAAAAATAAATATTTGAAAAGAAAAGTAATTTGTGAGAAAATAGCTCATAAATGTCATACTTCTGAAAAAAGAGTTTTGAATGACATATATCCCTATGTTGAACATATGATTAAATTGGGTAATTGGGATTTAGTTAAAGAGTTTGACTTAAATGAAGAAGAAGTAATGTGGATTAAAAAACAATAATTAATAAGCTAAAGAAATTCCATTTTTTAAACATTCTAATCTTAATTTTTTAAGAGCTTGTGCTTCAAGTTGTCTTACTCTTTCATGAGAAATACCCATTTTGACTTTTGCTTGATCAAGAGTATGTTCTTCATTACCTTCCAAACCAAATCTTAAATTGATTGCTTCTTGTTCATTATCATTTAATACATCAGACCTTAACCTTTTTACTTCATAAATTAAATCTTTTAATCTTCTTTTATCTACTTCTTCAAGTAAATTTTCATCTACTAATGAATCCTCAATTGTTCTAACATCATCATCAGATAATTGTTGAGATGAAGAAATTTCTCTATAATTAAGCAATCTCATATATCTTTCAGCAACCCAAGTGCTTACTCCAAAGTCTTTTGCTACATATTCTATTGGCATTTCTTGTTTATTTATTTTATTTTGATATTTCCAATGTTTTCTAAATTTAACTGCTGTTGCAAGAGTTGTTCTTGATGCACTTAAACCTTTTCTATAATCCAAAAAAGCTTCTCTAATCCCGTTTCTTATTGGAAAAGCTGCGTAAGCATCTAAACAATCACTAATCTCTGGATTAAAAGTTAAAATTGCTTTATACAATCCTTCTGTACCTCTTAAAACCTGATCTAGAACTGGAACTACACTAAATCTATTTTTCATAACATATGCTGCTGCATAATTTTTTTTTGGAAGAAAGAGTTCATTAGCTACATTCTCAAACTCAGGAGTGTCCATTTTATTATTTTTAATTAGATTTTGTATTTTTCTTGCAATATCAAGTTGATCATTTTGTGTTAGATTATTTGGATGTTTTGCTAATTCCTCATTATACCATTCTGGAAGAAGATTTGAGTAAAATACATAAACCATACATTAGTATAGGTTTATATCTATAAAAAAGTATTGATTTTTATGGCATTTAGAAGTACTTAATAATAATATTTATAAAATCAGTTTTTTTCGAGTTTGTTATGGTAAACGAAAAACTAAAACAATTACATGCGTTCATTGCAGAAAAAGGTTTCATTTGGGGTCCTGCACCAGAGATTTATGGTGGTATGGCAGGTTTTTATGAATATGGTCCTTTAGGAAAATTACTTAAGAATAGAGTAGAGAACGCAATCAGAAATGTTTTTGAGAAACATGATTTCTGGGAAGTTGAATGTCCAACAGTAATGCCAGCAGTGGTATGGAAAGCTTCAGGACATTTAGGAGGGTTTACCGATCCATTAATTCAAGATAAAGATGGTGGAGTTTATAGAGTTGATAAGATGATTGAAGAGTGGTGCTCTGAGAATGATGTTGATTTTTCTTCATTAAAGGTTGAAGGAGCTACTAAAGAACATCTACTTAAGGTTATTAAAGATAATAAAATATTGCCGCCAAATGGTAAAGAGTTAGTTATGGAAATTAAAGACCATAGCTTAATGATGAGAACTACTATTGGTATTGATATTGAAGCTTATAATAGGCCTGAAACTGCAACTACTACTTACTTACCTTTTAAGAACTTTGATTCTTTTTTTAGAAAGAAATATCCTTTCTCAGTTTTCCAAATTGGTAAAGCATACAGAAATGAAATTTCTCCAAGACAAAGTGTTATGAGAGGTAGAGAATTTACACAAGCAGAAGGTCAAATTTTTATTTTAAAAGATCAGAAAAATAATTTCGAGAAATTTGAGTTAGTTAAAGATAAAAAACTTCCTTTATGGTTTAATACTGAAAAAGGTATAATCGAGATGACTCTGGGAGAAGCTGTTGAAAAAGGTAAATTGAAGAATAAAGCTTATGCTTGGACTTTAAGTTTAGGTTATGAATTATTTTTAGCAATGGGTATTCCTAAAGAAAGAATCAGAATGAGACAACACGCTCAAGATGAAATGGCATTCTATGCTGATGATGCTTGGGATGTTGAAGTTAACTTAAATAGTTATGGTTGGTATGAAGTATGTGGTATTCACGATAGAACTGATTATGATTTAACACAACATGCTAAAGAATCAGGTCAAACTTTAGAAGCTTATAATGAAGAAACCAAAGAAAAAGAAGTTCCTCATGTATTAGAAATTGCTTTTGGCACTGATAGACCTACATACGCATTATTAGATATTTTTTATGATGGAGAAAATGAAGAAAATAAAATATTCAGAATTCCTAGAGCTCTTGCTCCAGTACAATTGGGAGTATTTCCATTAGTTAATAAAATCAGCGATAAAGGTTTAGAAGTATTTAACTTATTAAATTCTAAGTTTAGATGTCAATTTGATAAATCTGGAAGTATTGGTAAGAGATATGCTCGAGCTGATAATATCGGTATTCCAATTTGTGTTACTGTTGACTTTGATAGTTTAGAAGATAATAGTGTTACTTTGAGAGAAAGAGATTCTGGAGAACAGATTAGAGTTAATATTGATGATTTAATTCCAAAAATTAACTCTTACTTAGAAGGATCTGATTTCAAAAAGTTAGAATAATTTTATTATTCTTTCTTTTATTTTACTAACTTCTCTTGTTTGTCTTTTTCTAAATTTTCTACTTCATTTACGAATATCATATCATCAGGCCAATCATCTTTAATTCTACCATTTTCCATATTCATATGAGGCATATAATTGTGATGTACTCTTATTAATTTGTTTAAAGAAGTTGTTTCTATTTTTTCAATACAACCAGCTCCAAATTTTTCAATTAAGAATGGAACGATGTTTCCATTAAAATCATCTACTAAATGTGATTCATCTAAAGCATCTAACACAATCATTAATGCTAAATGTCCATCTTTCTCCCCAAGATAAGCCA
>JAHWHN010000132.1 GCA_019323235.1 Candidatus Woesearchaeota archaeon
AAAAAAAATAAAGGTTATGATTCATTAGATGCCTTAATTCTAGACTCATCTGGAATCACAAGAGAATTTGAAGAAATTAAATATTTCTATGAAATTAAAGGAGAAGTATACACAATACCTCAGATAATTCAGGAAACACTAATTGACTATCGTTCAAGAAATGAAGAAAGTTATAGAAAACACAAAGAACTTCTTGATTTGTTAATCAAAGATAAAAAAGTGATAGAAATTAATGAGGAAAATGAATTAATTCGCCAAGAAAAGAGTTTACTTCTAAAATTAAGCAATTTAACAAAAAAATTAATAATTTTTAACACAGTTTATGAGAAATATTTTAAGACAACAAATCAATTTCTTAAAGAGTTACATCGTGATTACGATATTAATGAAGTTTTTTCATTTCAAACATTTTTTACATATTGTTTAAGAGATAAAGATACAGGAATATTAAATAAATCTCACTCTGAGGAATTATTAAAAATAAAAAATTTCTTAAGAAAAGAATCAGAACAATATTTAATTCAAGAAAAAGAAAAATTATCTAAAGAAGGTATCGAACTTAATTTAAATGAAGGATATATAAATGAAAGGTTCTTTATAGACCATTTGGCCAGATTATTCTCTGAAATGTTATTAAGTATTCATAAAAATAAATCAAATGAAGAATCAAAGAATTTCTTATATGACAAGTACAACTCAAACCTTGAAACTGATATTAATGTGGTTTTATTATCTTATGCTTATCCTTTAAAGGATAATGGCTCTCTTATCGGAATTGTAACTAAAGATCGAGATTTGATTGATTTAGTTAAACTTAGAAGAAACATAATTACCAACCAGAACGTTTAAACTTCTTTTCCAAGTCAGCAACACTTAATTCAATTATAGTTGGACGTCCATGAGGACAATTGTAAGGATTCTCTACTGTTTCCAATTCATCCATTAAAACTTGTAGCTGTGGAATTGTTAATTCTTCTCCAGCTTTTATAGAAGCTTTACAGCTTTTCATAACAATCTTTTCTGTAATTTCCTGTGTGAATCCTTGCTTCAATTCATTCAATACATCAATAAAAGAAGTTGATTTTAAATTACCAAAAATTTCAGGAACAGTATCTAGCTTAATTGTATTATTTCCAAAATCTGAATATTCAAACCCTAATTTACCCATCTCAAATCTTACTCCTAATGCAGTCATATACTGATGAGGATTTAATTCAATTGTTTTAGATGTTACTAGTTTTTGTTTTCTAACAGCATTATCTTTAAACTGTCTCATGAATCTTTCATAATTAATTCTTTCGTGTACTGCGTGCTGGTCAATTATTGCTAATCCTTTTGGACTTTCAGCAACAACATAAGTTCTATTAACTTGTCCCATTATTCTGAAAGGACCTAATCTTCTTTCTATCGGCTTATCTTTTACCTTTGTAACATTCTCTGCTTCTAAAACTGACTGAATATCTTTTGTAAATTCATATTGTTTTATTGGCTGTTGTTCTGTTTCTTTTTCAACAGTTGCCTGAATAACTAGATTCTCTTTCTTTAAAGCTGAGTAAACTGCATTTTTTACAATTTCTCTTATTTTTTCTTCTCTCTTTAATCTTACTTCTCTTTTTGCAGGATGAACATTAACATCAATTTCTTTCGGGTCTATATTCAAATTCAAAACAAATATTGGATGGCGTCCTACAAACAAGAAAGTGTCATATCCTTCATATACTGCATTAGTTATTGTTTCATTTTTAACATGCCTTCCGTTGATGTAAATATGCTGATTAACTCTTGAACCTCTTGTTAAAAGAGGCTTAGAAACATATCCTTCTACTTCTCCTTCAACTTTAACCATATCTCTTGCAACTTCAGCACCATAAATATTTGTAATATTATCAATTAATTCTCCCTTTGGCACATTTAATATTTCTTCACCATTTTTTATTAATCTGAAAGAAATATTACTGATTAATGCATAATTCTCTACAACTTTTACTATTTCCTGATGTTCAGTGATTTCTGATTTAAGAAAATTCTTTCTTGCAGGAACATTAAAGAACAAATCCCTTACTTCAATAATTGTTCCTTTAGGCATTCCAACTTTAGACTGTTTTTGTAATCTGCCGCCCTCAATCTCAATTTTTACACCAATATCTTTCTCATTGGTCATTATAGTAAAATTAGATATTTCTGCTATGCTTGCTAAAGCTTCTCCCCTGAATCCTAAAGATGTTATGTTGAAAATATCTTCCTCTTTAATGATTTTAGAAGTTGCATGACGTTTAAAAGATAGCATAGCGTCTTCTTCACTCATACCAGAACCATTATCAGAAATTCTAATCTTGTTTAATCCATCTACCTCAATCTTAATTTCATCTGCTCCTGCATCCAATGAATTCTCTATTAATTCCTTGACTATGGAAGCTGGCCTTTCAATAACCTCTCCAGCAGCAATCTTTGTTATCAAAGAATCATCTAGTACATGAATTTTCATAATAAAAGCAATAATTCTTACTATTTAAAAAAATATGGTTTAAAGTGTATAATTTCTTTTAAATGAAATCTTGATTTTTATAACTATGAAACCCGAACAACTAAATATAAGTGTTAGAGACATACCAGTAACTTTAGAAATAAAGAATCAAAAATAATTTTCATCTCTTAATTGCAATATATAATCCTTTTTTGGGATTATCTAAAAATTTAGTTTTGTAAAATTTTGCTTCAAATCCGATATCACTCATTATTTTAATCCATTTTTTAGGTTCATTATATAACCAATATTTGTCCCCTTTTTTTCCAGGTTCTTTTTGAAAGAAAGGGTCAATAATAAGAATCCCACCCTCATTCAAGTGATTGTAAATATTTTTTAGAACTTTTTTGAATACGGAATATGTTCCGGAGTAAGAAATAACACTATAAAGAGAAATAATAACATCAAATTTCTTTTTAAGATTAAAATATCGCATATCTCCCTTAATTAATTTTGTTTTCTTTAGTTTTTTCCTGGCAACTCTTAACATACTTTCAAAAGGATCTAACCCTGTGCAATCATAATGCTTTTCTAAATAAGAAAGATGTGTTCCTGTACCGCATCCAATATCTAATAATGTTTTATTATTATGGTTGCCATACTTTTTTGCAATTTCTATAATTTTCTTAGATTCTAATTCGTAATCTTTATTGTCCTCAATAGTCCAAGGATCATAACTATCTGCAACTTTTTTTGTCCCATAACTTTTCTTTGCAGCTTCAGCTGCTGCTTCTGCTTTTTTAAAGTTTATATTTTTTGGTTTATATACCATAATTATATTATACAAACAACAATATATAAATATGATGAAAAAAACTGCTTTCTTATTTCTTTATTGCCCATAATCAAATAAAATCCTTCAAAGAAACTAAATCTTTTTTTATTTCAACTTTTTGATTCATCTCGACTTCTTTCTCTATTTCTCTCATAACTTTCTTGGAAGCAGAAACAACTTCTTCAGGAATTCCCGCTAGTTTAGCAACCTCTATCCCATAACTTTTATCTGTTCCACCTTCAACAATCTTATGCAAGAATGTTATTTTTCCACCAGACTCATCAACAACAACATTATAATTTTTAATTCCAGGATATTT